>VGZO01000024.1 GCA_016872555.1 Planctomycetota bacterium | reverse complement strand
TGCTGATCCCGACGCAGGAGATTCCGCAGCGCCTTGGCGAGCTCGAATCGCACCGCGATCGGCTGCTGATCGTGCACTGCCATCACGGGATGCGCAGCCTCCGCGTCGCCGGGTGGCTCCGGGAGCAAGGGTTTTCCCAGGCGACGAGCATGGCCGGAGGAATCGAGGCCTGGAGCACCGCGATCGACCCTCGGGTGCCACGCTACTGATCGAAGTCGCCGGCGGGCGGCCCCAGCCGTCCGAGGATCGCATCGATCTCGGCCATCTGGCGAGCCGTGAATGGCACCGCGCCGACGAGGAGATCGGGGTCGCTCCGTCCGGTAGGGATGAGGCGGTCGACGATCGCCTTCGCGAGCGTGTCGATACCGGTGCCCGAGATCGCCGAGGTCGCGATCGCTCCCCGGGGGAGATGGGCGTTCGGCGCACGATCGTGCTTGGTGACCACGACGAGGTCGGCCGGCCCGATCACCGGCGGTGCGGCGGCACCCGCCTCCCGGACGAGGAGCACCAGATCGGCATCCGCGGCTGCCCGCGCGGCCGCGGCGATCCCCGCAGACTCGGTCGGCGCGGCCGGCTCACCAGGGGCGCGGTGGCCGGCCGTATCGACCAGATCGATCTCCCAGCCGTGAATGACGACGGGGGTGACGAGCAGATCGCGCGTCGTCCCCGGGACGGATGAGACGATGCTCCGCGCGTGGCCCGCCAGCGCGTTGACGAGGCTGCTCTTGCCGGCATTGACCGGGCCCGCGAGGACGACGCGCCACGGGTCCACCAGCCGCCGGCCGATAACGGCCGCCGCGCGCAATCGCGAACCGAGGGCGCGGGCCGCCGCCGGATTCTCGTCGACGAGCCTGCGGAGGTCGGCCAGCGCCCGGTCGAGTGTTCCGGTGAGTTGCCGGGCGAGGATCGACGCCGCCCGCGGGCCGCCGACGCGGCACAGTGCCTCACGGGCCTCGATGGCTACCACGCCCACACCGACGTGCCCGAGCCATTCCCGCCAGTCGATTACCGCCGCCCCGCCGGCGGCGAGACCGCCGAGCACGTGGGCCGGGGCGGCCGCGCCGCCGTGGCAGTGGACTTCATGGACGCTCCAGCCACCCTTGGGCACGACCGTGACGACCACCTCCTCCCCCGCGCCACCGGGCAGCACCGGTGCCCAGCGCCCGACCCGTACGCCTGACGCGGGCAAACCGCCGGCGAAGGGACGGAACAACCGCATGACCAAGTCGCCGGCGCCCGGCCCGGCGACGCCAACCACCGCCAGCGCCCCGCGCCCGGGCGGCGTCAGCAGCGCCGCGACGGGAGCGACTGGCCGCGACGGTTCGCCCCCGCTACAACCCTGGGCATCAGCGGCGGCCGCCGAGCGGCCCGGCCGCCGGCGCGGCTGCCCGGGGGCATCACGATCGTTCACGAGGAGTCATCCGATGGCGAAGAAAGTCCGTCGTTCCACCAGCCAGGCCGGCAAGCCTACGAAGAAACCGGCCGGCGCCTCCCGCAAACCGACGAAATCCGCCGTCCGCCGCGTGGTACGCACACCGCCGGCACCGGCCACAGGCGGCCGTCCGGCGGCCCGGAGCCCGGCGCCGGCGAAGGCCGGCCCCGCGGCCGACGGTTGGCTGGCGGTCGGCAGCCTCGCTCCCGATTTCACCCTCCCTGATCACGCCGGGGTGAGTGTCTCGCTGGCAGCGCTCCGCGGGAAGCCAGTCGTGATCTTTTTCTACCCCAAGGACGACACCCCCGGATGCACGGTCGAGGCCTGCGGCTTCCGCGACGCCGCGGCAAGGTTTGGCAAACGTGGTGCCGTCGTCATCGGGATCAGCCCCGACGGCCCCGCGAGCCATGCTCGCTTCCGCACCAAACACAAGCTCCCCTTCACGTTGCTGGCCGACGAGGCCCACACCGTCGCCGAACAGTTCGGAGCGTGGCGGGAAAAGAGCCTGTATGGGCGGAAATACATGGGAATCGCCCGGAGCACGTTCGTCATCGATGCCAAGGGGCGGGTCGCCCGCGTGTTCACGACGGTCAAACCGGCCGGCCATGCCGACGAGGTCCTGGCGGCGCTCACCGACCTCGGCTGAGGCGGTGCGGCAGAACCCTCACGACCGGTCACCTCGGGCACGGTCCGCACCGTCGGCGGCGCCGATCGGCGGTGGTGCGGCCTCCCGGCGCGGCCGCGGGGTGTAGGGTTTGGGGCGCCGTGCCCCGCCGTCCCCTGCCGTGCCGATCATGCAGTCGTTTCTCGCCCGCTGCTGCCTGGTCGCGCTGTTGCTGACGGGGTTCGTCTGCACCGGCGACGTTTCGAGGCTGTCGCGTGGACTGGGCCGGTTGATCGGCGCCAGCGACGTCCCCGATGCGGCGGTGCCGGCCCGCAAACCGTCGGCGGTGACTCCACCCGTCGAACAGGCGCCGGCAGCCGATTCCCTCCAGCCGGCCAACGCCCTCCTGCCCCTGGGGCGATTCGACGTCGAGGACCCCTCCGACCCGCTGGCGTCGCGGCCGATCGACGCGCCTCCGACCAACGGCATCGCCGTCGTCGAGATCGCGACGCTCGCGCCGGGCACGCGGATCCACGTCTGGATCGGTCAGGGTGGCCGCTGGGTGAGGCGCCGGGCCGTGGAGGTGATCCGCCTCGACGTCATCGATCCGGCCGCGGGCGAGGTGCTCGAATACCGCCACTGCGCGACGGCCACGAGCGACACTCCACCACTGCCGCCGCGACGGATGCGCCTCGCGACCGGCGTCATCACCCGCGACGACGACCTCACGCGGCTCCCGGTGGGATCGCTCCACGACCAGGCCGGTGGCTCCAGGATGGAAAGCACCGGGCCGGTGCTGGCGATCACGATCGGCCCCGCCTGACGGTCCACCACCCCGCGGTCAGAAGTCGGCCTCGCCTTCCCGCGCCTCGCGTTCGCGCGACCAGCCGACCCGCTTCTTGGAGAGGCCGATTTTCCGGTCGTCGGTGTCTACCCGGAGGATCTTGACCTCGATCGCGTCGCCGACCTTCACCACCTCCTCCGCGCTCTCGACCTTCTCGTCGGCGAGCTCGGAGATGTGGAGCAGCCCCTCGAGGCCGTCCTCGAGGCCGACGAACACGCCGAAGTTGGTGATCTTCGTCACCGTTCCCTTGACGACGTCGCCGGGCTTGTAGCGGTGGGGGATGTCGGTGGTCCAGGGATCGTCGTGCATCTGCTTGAGACCGAGGGCGATCCGGCGGCGCTGCTGGTCGACCGACAGCACCTTGCACTCGACCTCCTGACCCTTCTCCACCATCTCGCTGGGATGGGTGACCTTGCGGGTCCACGACATGTCCGTGACGTGGAGCAAGCCGTCGATCCCGTCGTCGATCTCGATGAACGCGCCGTAGTTGGTGAGGTTGCGCACCACCCCCTTGACGATCGCGCCCGGCGGGTAGTCGGCGGCGACCTTCTCCCACGGGTTCTGCTGCGTCTGCTTCATCCCCAGGGAGATTTCCTGCTTCTCCTTGTTGATGTTGAGGACGACCACCTCGACCTCGTCACCGGGCTTGACCAGTTCGCTGGGATGGCTGACCCGCTTGGTCCAGCTCATCTCGCTGATGTGGACCAGGCCCTCGACGCCGTCCTCGAGCTTCACGAAGGCGCCGTAGCTCATGACGTTGACGACGGTGCCCTTGCAGACGGTGCCCACCGGGTACTTGTCGGCGACCTTGGCCCACGGGCTGGCGGTCCGCTGCTTCATGCCGAGGGCGATCTTCTCGCGGTCGCGGTCGATGTGCAGAACCTGGACCTCGATCTCCTGGTCGATCGACACCATCTCGCTGGGGTGTCCGATCCGGCCCCAACTCATGTCGGTGATGTGGAGCAGGCCGTCGATGCCGCCGAGATCGACGAACGCGCCGAAGTCGGCGATGTTCTTGACGATGCCGCGGCGAACCTGGCCGACCTCGAGCGTCTCCATGAGCTGCTTCTTGCGCTCGGCACGCTCCTGCTCGATCAGCGCCCGGCGCGAGACGACGATGTTGCGCCGCGACTCGTCGATCTTGAGCACCAGGCACTGGATGCAGCGCCCGCAATAATCGCCGATGTCGGCGGGACGACGGATGTCGACCTGGCTGGCGGGGAGGAAGACGTTGACCCCGGAGATGTCGACGAGCAGGCCGCCCTTGATCTTCCGGGTCACGAAGCCGGTGACGACGTCGTTCTCCTTGACGCTCTCCATCACCCGCAGCCAATCCTCGATGCGGCGTGCCTTCCGCTTCGAGAGGGTGATCAACCCACGCTGTTCCTCGAGGGCGCCGTCCTCGAACTCCTCGAGGAGCACCTTGACCGAGTCGCCGATCTGCGGCGGGGGCTCGGAGTCGTCCCACTCGTTGCGCGGGATGTAGCCCTCGCTCTTGTAGCCGACGTCGACGAGGACGAATTCGTCGTCGACCCGCAGGACCTTCCCCTCGAGGACCGAATTGACCGACAGCGAGGCCCCACCCCCCTCGTAGGCGTCGCCGTCGGTGCCCGACATCGCCAGATCGATTTCCTGGTCCAGTTCGTCGCCGATCTCCAATTCGCGGATGAGGTTGCGGTTGACCATGCTGGTGGGGAGTGGGGAGGGTGGGGGGTGTGGGAAAGCAGGGAAGCGGGCAGACCTTCCGCCCGGAAAAACTCCCAAAAAACGGGAATCCCTGAGTATATCAGCGGAGGCGGCAGCGAACAATCGATCGCTTTGCCCTGTTTCCGGAGTTTGCCCGACCGAAAGGGGCGCCCGGCACCCGGGCCTGACGCATGTGTCTGGCCGATACCTCGGTTGGGCCGCGACGTGCGGTCGGCGTTCGCCCCGCCGGCCGGCACGCCGATCGGCACCGCCACCGACGGCACGGGGAGGGCGAGCGCTCCGGGAGAAAACGATGGCCGAACGCAGACCGCTGCCCGGCAGCGCCACACGCCTGCCGCGGCGCGCCTCGATGATCCTCGGGACGCTCGCGGGCTGCGGTGCGCTGGCCCGCCCAGCGCGGGCCCAGTTTGCCGATGCAGCCCCGCGCCCCGGTGGGCCGTCGCTCGGTGACGTCCGCCGACAGCGCTACAAGGTCGGGATGATGGTGACGGCCGTGGGCGGTGCCGTGCGCGGCCTGTACGCCACGATGCCGGTCCCCGATTCATGGCCCGAGCAGCGCGTCGAGGTTGCGGGCGAAGACCTGTCCCCTGATGTCCGCACGCTGCGCTACCGGAGCCTGCCCGGTGGCGTGAAGCAGCTGGTCGTCGAGATACCAGACCTCCCGGCCGGCGAACGGGCCCGGGCGCTGGTGACGTTCGAACTCGACCGGGCGGCGCTCGTGGCGCCCGAGGACATCAGCGCCCTCCGCATTCCTGAAAAACCGTCCCGCGAGCTCCGGCCCTACCTCGCCCCGAGCCCGTACATCGAGAGCCGCCATCCGCGGATCGTCAAGCTCGCCAAGGCCACCGCCGCCGATCGCGAGGGCTGGGGACTGGTCGAGGCGCTGTACGACACCGTCCGCGAGAAGGTCGAGTACCGCAACGGCCCCCTCAAGGGCGCCGCCCGGGCGCTCGCCGACGGTTGGGGCGATTGCGAGGAGCTGACCTGCCTGTTCATCGCGATGGCGCGCGCGATGGCAGTGCCGGCCAGGACGGTATGGGTCGAGGGGCATTGCTACCCGGAGTTCCACCTCGTCGACGGGTCGGGCGAGGGATGGTGGTTCCCCTGCCAGGCCGCCGGATCGCGCGCATTCGGTGGAATGCCCGACCAGCTCCCGATCCTCCAGAAGGGCGACGCCTTCCGCGATCCAGACCGCCCGGCGCAGACGCTCCGCTACGTCTCGGAATTCGCGCGCGGCGCGACCAGCGACGGCGCCGGCTCGCCGAAAATCCAGTGGATCCGCGAAGGGGCCTGACGCCCCGACACCCCACCTCCCGCGGGCCGAGCGGGATCGACCGCCGTAGAGGCCGTGGAAGGAGCGGAGGCCAACGGGGCCAAAGCTCAGGTCGCCGGGCCGCGGCTCGGCACCGCGCCGCTGCCGGGGACCGGGGCCGGGCCCCCCTCGTCGCCGATCCGCCCCGGTTCGCGGACGACCGGTGCGAACCAGCGCGGTGTGATCGGCAGACCGGCGGCGCGCCACGCCGCATCGAGGCGGTCGCCAGAGAGGCGCACGATCTTCTCGCGCCCCCGGCCGACGAGCGTTTGCCGATCGGCCCACGGCGTCACCGGGCCATCGAAGCCGGCGTCACGGGCCGCCGCGAGAATCGCGGCCGAGTCGACAACCCCTGTCTCCCCGGGCATCAATCGTTGGCCGGGATGGAGCTCCGCTCCGGGCGTCTCACGCGGAGCGTCGGAGAGCCGCACCTCGACGATTTTTCCGGCGGGGATCTGCCCGATGATCGACAACGGCTCGCCGGTCACCGCCAGCGCCCAGCCATCGACGACGACACCGATCGCCGGGTGCGAAGCCGCCACCAGACCGATCAGGCCCTCGTAGGTGTGGATGAATTGCAGCGACTGACCGGCACGGAGCTCGGTCTCCGGCACCAACACCAGCCCGACCTGGATGCCGTGGGAGGCGGCGAGATCGCCGAGGGTGTTCAACCGGCTGCGGTGCAACTCGAAGAAGTCCTTGAACGAATGCTTGTCGCTGCCCGGGGCCACGGGCACGACGGCCCGCGACAGCTCGGTGGCCCGTGCCAACTCCATCCGCTTGCCGAGCTCCTTCACCTGCGCGTCGAACCGCTCGTCGTGGGTGTCGAGCGTGACGGGAATCTGGAACACGCCCGATTTCAGCCGGGCGCTGACCATCAACCGGCGGGCGTGCTCGACACCGAAGATTTCCGCCTGCCGCTGGAAATCGACGATGTCGATGTCCATCCCGTCGAAGCCGAACGAGAGGGCCAATTCGATGAGCTCGCTGGGACGGCCGGACAGGGGCAGGCCGACGGTGCTGAGATTGCGGAACATGCGGCGAACGACTCCTGGCAGACGGTTGAAAGGCCCGCCCCCACACGATGCGGCGTCCGTCGACTCCGGCACCCGGTGGGGCGCCTGGTGTCGATCGGGTGGCAACCGTCGACGATGACGGCTGCCATGGCCAACTGGCTGGGGAGCGGCGGATGGGGCATTATGCTCTCCGCCGTCAGGCGAGGGAAGATCCAGACCCCCTCCTCCGCCCTCGCTCTCCGGCCCCGGCTCCCTCCGTCCGCCATGATCCGCCATGAGCAGCCTCACGATCCTCGATGCAGTGATCCTCGGGATCGTCCAGGGGCTGACCGAGTTCCTGCCGATCTCGAGCACCGCGCACCTGCGGATCGTGCCCGCCCTGCTCGGCCGGGGGGACCCCGGCGGGGCGTTTTCGGCGGTCATCCAGCTCGGCACCCTGGCGGCGGTGGTGGCGGTCATGTGGCGCGACCTGCGCCGCCTCGCCGGCGGCTGCCTGACGGCGCTGGCCAGCGGCCGCCCGTTGGCCAACCCCGAATCCCGGACGGCCCTGGCGATCGTCGTCGGCACCGTGCCGATCGTCGTCTGCGGGCTGCTGTTCAAGGACCTCATCAAGGGCCCGCTGCGGTCGCTGGAGTCGATCATCGCCGCCCTCGTCGGGGCCACGGTGGTGATGGCCGCGGCCGAGATCGTCGCCCGCCGCCGCGCCGGCCACGGCCAACACGGTCGTCACGGCCTCGACGCGGTGACCTTCCGCGACACGCTCGCGATGGGCTGCGCCCAGGCGCTGGCGCTGCTCCCGGGCACGTCGCGGAGCGGGATCACGATCGCGACGGGCATGTTCGCGGGACTCGACCGGGCGACCGCGGCGCGGTTCTCGTTCCTGTTGTCGCTGCCGGCGATCACCGCGGCCGCGGTGCTCGAGGCGGTCGAAGAGCGCGCGGCGATCCTCGGATCCCCCGACGCCCGCGCCGCGATGATCTGGGGCACGGCGACAGCGGCGCTGGTCGGCTTTCTCTCGATCCGCTGGCTGCTGCGGCTCCTCGCGACGCGGACGCTGTGGCCGTTCGTCGCCTACCGGCTCCTGCTCGCCGCGCTCCTGGCGGCGCTGCTTGCGGCCGGGCGGCTCCCGGAGCCGGCGGCGGCGGGGCTCCCCGGCGGCGGCAGCGAACGCGGATCCATCCCCAATCGCTTGAGCTTCTTGTAGAGCGCGGTGCGGTTGATTCCCAGGTGCCGCGCGGCGGCGTCGCGCCGCCAGCCGTGGCGCTCGAGCGCCTCGAGGATCAGCCGGCGCTCGGGATCGAACAACGCCTCGCGGAGCGCCCCCGGACGTTGGCCACCGCCGGCAGCGGCGATCGCCGGCGGCAGGTCGGCGACATCGATCAACGGCGACCGGCCGAGGAACACCGCGCGCTGCACGGCGTGCTCCAATTCGCGGACGTTGCCCGGCCAGGGGTAGCGGGCCAGCGCCGCCAGGGCCGCCGCCGTGAAACCGAGCGATTCGCGTCCGGCCCGGGCGGCGGCGGCGGTGCGGAAGTGGTCGGCCAGCACGGCAACGTCGTCGGGCCGCGCGCGCAGCGGCGGCAGGTCGATCGACACCACGTTGACCCGCCAGAACAGGTCGGCGCGGAACCGCCCCGCCGCCACCAGGGCCTCGAGATCCTCGTGGGTCGCGAGGATCACGCGCGTGTCGACGGTGCGGGTCCGGCCGCTGCCGACCGGCTCCAGCCGCCGTTCCTGGAGGACGCGCAGCAGCCTCACCTGCAGCGCCGGCGACGCCGTGGCGATCTCGTCGAGGAAGATGGTGCCCCCGTCGGCCTCGACGAACCGGCCCGGGCGGTCGGCCACCGCGCCGGTGAACGCCCCGGCGACGTGGCCGAACAACTCGCTGTCAAGAAGGCCGTCGGCGAGGCTCCCGCACGACACCTCCACCAGCGGCCGCGCGGCGCGCCGGCTGGCGGCGTGGATCGCCCGCGCCAGCAGCGACTTGCCGGTGCCGCTCTCGCCGGTGACGAGCACCGTGGCATCGGTCGCCGCAATCCGGAGCGCGGTCTCGAAGGCCTGGCGGAAGACCGGATCGCGTCCGAGCGGCGTTGCGGTCGGAGCGGCATGCGTCTTTCCGCGGAGCCGGGCGGCTTCGCGGGCGGCGCTGATCCCCGCCTCGAGATCGGCGTCGGCCGGCAGCGGACCGACGACGGCGTCGGCCCCCGACTCAGTCGCATCGGGGCCGGTGGCGGTGCGGATCACGAGCGTGGCGGCTGCGGGCAAGGCACGGGCCAACGCCGCGAGCAGCGCCGGCGCGTCGGGCAGCCCACCGTCGATCACACACACGTCGCAGGACCAGCGGCCGACGAGGCGCTCGGCCTCGCCGCGCGATCCAGCCGCGCGGGCGTGCCAGCCGGTGCGGCACAGCCACTCCGCCAGCGCCGAAGCAGCGCGGCGGTCGTCGTCGACGACGAGCACGCGACCGGGGCCGCGCGGGGAGGTGCGAGAAGACGCCATGCCAGGCTCCGACGGAATGTCACCGTCAGAACCTAGGTCGCTCCGTCACGCCGGCAAACTCACCGCAGCCGTCAGGCCCTGCCGCGCGGCGCAGCCCGCCCGCACCACCGTCACGACCGCCACGACCGCCCAGAACGAGGCCGATGGTTCGGCGCCGGTGTCACTCCAGCGGCAGTCGCGGCAGCGATTGCCCGCCGCGGTGGTCGGCGCGGCCGTTGGCCACGTCCCCGCGGGCACCGTCGAGCGTTGCCGCGGCATCGTCTCCCGTGCCCCCGTCGTCGGCCGCGTGGGTCCGGCCGGGGTCGAACCCGATCCCGTCGGTGATCCGGTCGGCGGCCGGGCCGAAGATCAGCTCACGGTTCTCGAAGAGCCTCTCTGGATCCTGGTCGAGGAGCAGCATCCGCCGCTTGCGGAACCAGAAAAACGCGCTCACGGCGAGGACGGCGCACGACACGACGACGAGCGTCAGCCCCGCCTCGGCCGAGCGGATCAGACCGAAGATCCGGTCGCCGAAGAAATACGACAAACCGAAGAACCCACCGATCACCACCGTCGCACAGATCAGGTCGGCGAACAGGAACCAGCGGTACTTCACCCGAAGTATCCCGGCGGTGAGGTAGAACGGGCTGCGCAGCCCGACGAGGAACCGGGCCACGAAAAATGCCTTGATGCCGTGCCGCTGGATGAGGTCCTCGATCGTCCGTTCGCGCTGCGGCGTGAGGAATCCCGACCACCAGGGGTGTTCCTTGAGGATCCGGGCCCCGAAAAACCGGCCGATCGCGTACATCAGGCTGTCGCCGAGCAACGCCCCGATGAGGCAGGCGGGGAGGGCGTAATACCAGTGGATCGCCCCGGCGCGGCTGGCGACGCCGGCGGCGACGATCGGCACTTCCTCGGGAACGGGGAGCCCGATCCCGGTCAGGGTCAGGAACAACACGATGCCGAGGTAGGAACCCCGCTCGACCCACTCGATCATGTGCGGCAGCGTGACAGGCGGCGGGGAGCGGCGGCCGGACCATCCTGGCCTCGACACGAGTCTACCCCGGCGCAACGCGCCGGGCAGCAGCGATCCACCCCGGGATCAGGAGGCACGGATGATCTCCAACCCCGGCTCGGTGCTCCATTCGACTGCTTTGTCAGGCAGATTCGCGGTCACGACCCGCACGCCACCGGCCGTGCGCGCCGGCACCGCGACCAACGCCGCGACGGCGCCGCCGGGCGGCGCGATCCGGTCGAGTCCCGCTGGGCCGAGCACGTAGGCCGCCGTCGCCAGGGCGTCGGCGTCGGCCGCACTCGGCGCGAGGACGGTCGCCGACAGCACCCCCTCGGCCGGCGACCCGGACCGCGGATCGAGGATGTGGCCGAGGCGGCGGCCGCGGTCGATGAAGAACTGCGTTCCCGAACCGCTCGTGCCCAGCGCCCGGTCGACGAGCGTGAGTGTCGCGAGGCGCGTCTGCGGGCGGAGCGGATGGCGCACGCCGACCCGCCAGCCGCGCCGCCCGGGAAGGGCCGGGCCCTGCACGCCCCGCGCCACGACACTGCTCGATCCGCCGTGGAGGAGGAAGCTCGGCACGCCGGCGAGGGCCACGGCGGCACGGTCGAGGGCATACCCCTTGCCGATCGCGCCCGGATTGAGCTCCACCCCGGGGGTGGTGAAGCGGATCCGACGGCCAGCGCGGTCGAGTTCGACCCGCCCCCACCCCGATACCGCCAGCGCGGCGGCGAGTTCCTCGGCCGCGGGCGTGCGGCCGCTGCGGCGGAGAAAGCCCCAACAGCGCGACAGCGCCCCGGTCGCCATGTCGAACGCACCGTCGGTCAGCCGCCACAATTCGTCGGCGCGCTCCAACAACGCGAACAGATCGTCGGCGACCGGCTGCCAGCCTCCGGCGGCGGCGGCATTGAGCCGCGACAACTCTCCTCCCGGGCGGTGGATCGTGAGCCGCGCTTCGAGTGCCTCGACGACCTCCAGGGCATCGATCCCGCGCTGCGTCGCATCGTCCGGCTCACCGGCGTTGAACACCGCTTCGAACCGGCAGGCCATCGCATCGCGGCCGACGGCCAGCGTGTGCAGGTCGGCGTCCATCAGCGCGGGGCGAGCCCCCGGTCGAACGCTTCCTGGTCGCGCCGGAACACCGCCAGTTCCTTCTCGAAGCGCTCCAGCGGGATCGTCCACACCGGCTGCTCGGAGGTGTGCGAGTGGCAGTGGGCGACGCACAGCCGGTGGAGGAACTTGAACAAGTGCCGCGGCACGCGCAGCGTCCGCAGGCCGTCGATCAGGCGGCGCTGGTCGACGGCCGGGTCGAACAGCTGGGCGAGCGTCGCCGGGGGCGAGCCCGTGCTCGCCGCCTTCACCCGCTGCGAGGCGATGTCGTAGAGCGTCTCGCCGGTCCACTCCAGGTTGGGCACGAGGTTTTGCTTGTCGAGCCTGGCACGCTGGTTGAACTGCTCGTCCTCGCGCTCGATGAACCGATACAGCTCGTCGGGGAGGAGGAGCTTGAAGCCCAGCCCCGGCGACTTGAGGAACTTGTTGTCGAGCAACGGCCAGACCAGTTGCCGCATCCGGTCGGCCTGGCCGTTGATGGCGTGCGGCTCGTCGACCCGGTCGACGATCACCACCATCCCGCCGTAGCCGAGGCTCGTGAGGATCCCCTGGAACTTCGCCAGCAGTTCATAGCGGTCGTCGCTGCGGGCATGCCGCGGCAGCGGCTGCCCCGCCAGGTCCACCGTCGGCATCCGCGCCAGGGCTTGCGTCAGCTGGCCGACGGTGCGGTTCCCGGTCCGCATGCTGCCGACCACCGTGCGGGCGGTCCACCAGGCCCGTGCCCGCTGCCAGACCCACGGCCCCCAGGCGATGAGCACCACGGCCACCGGCACCCACCACGGTGCTCCCGACGGGACGATCCCACCCCAGCCGGCTCCCCTGGTGAGCGACACGGCCAGCGCTCCGAGAAACACCGTCAGCACGATGATGCCCAGCCACCAGGGCCAGGTCGCCCGCCACGTCCGGTACCCCACCAGCCGCCGCAACCGCGCCCAGCGCGAGGGAAACGTCTCTCCGGTCGACTGGTCGTAGCAGGCGGCGAGGAGCGCCAGATCGCGGGCCCGGGCCGGCCCGAGGCGCGGCTTGCCGCGGCCGCCATCGAGCAGCTGCGACACCAGTTGCGTCGTCGCCAGCGTGAGGATGGCGTCGATGTGGTCCCACAGCTTCCAGTGGGCGAGCACCTTCTCGACCGGTCGCCGCGGCCCGACGCGGCCGATGAACCGGTCGAGGAACGGATTGAAGTCGTCGTACACGACGACGAACGTCTTCCGGTCGGGATGGTCGGCGGCGTGGCGCTCGAACTGCCGCACCATCTGCAGCTTGAGCGCCGTCTTCCCGGAGCCCTTCTCCCCGAACACGATCGCCGTGCTCGGGTCGTCGGGATCACCGTAGACCTTGTCCCACGCCGGGTGGAACGTCGACTCGAGGCAGGTCCGCTTGAAGACGGTGTCGTTCTGGGCGTCTTCCTCGGCGAACGGATTGCCGCCGATACCGTGGTGTTCGAGGAATTCCTGGATGCGCATCGTGGCTGGTCACCGGGCCGCCGGGACGAGCCCCTCGACCATCGCCCGGAAGCCGTCGGCGTGCTTCGAGACGGTGGCCGCAGGGCCATAGAACTTGAGGAAGTAGATGCCGGCGGCCGGGGTCTCGACGATCGCCGCGAGCATCCGGTAGCCGGCACGGTCGACCGCCTTGCCGCCGGCGAACGGCCCGGCCGGGGCGTCCTTGTAGGTGCCGGCGACGTCGACCATCGTCACCGTGCACTGGGCGATCTTCACCGTCTTGGTGACCGCCTTGTCCTTGGTGGCGCTGCCGTCGGGCTGCGTGAACTGCCCGTACCAACGGTCGATGTTGGCCTGCACGCTGCCGCCGGCGCCCATTACCGTCATCCGCCCGGCAGGGGCGTCTCCCTCCGACGGGATCGCGAACTCGGTCTCGACGATCGTCGACTTGGGCTGGACCCGTGTCCAACCGGCCGGGGCCTCGAGCGAAAAGGCACCGTCGCCGATGCGGAAGGCACGCTGGCCATCCTGGGCCAGTGCCGCGACCGGGACCACGGCCAGGGCGACGACGGCGGCGACACTCGGCAGACGACTGGGGCGCATGACGAATTCCTCGACGGGGTGCAGCGCTGGGCCGCGAAGCGGCCCCCGCACGCCCCCCATGATAGCCGCGATCGGCAGCCGGGGGCCCCGCAGGCCGCTGTCACCCCGTCGCCGGGGCCGCTCAGCGCCCCTTGTGCGGGCTGGGCTGGCGTTCCGGCACCAGTCCGGGCAGGGGCGCGAGGGGGACCATCTCGGCCAGGCCCGCCTTCACCATCTCACGGCCGGTCACGTAGCGGTGGGTGCAGATCCACTCGGTGATCAGGTCGACCGCGGTGCCAAACAGCTCGCAGAGAAGGACGTCCATCTCCTTCTCGAGCTGGCCGAAATGCCGCGACCATTCCGCCGCCTCGGTGATCCCGATGTGTTCCTCGCTCTGCCACTTCATCGGGTGGAACAGGAACACGCTGTAGGGCGTGACCACGCGGCGGCTGCAGGCCGCGAACGGCCACAGTGCCGCCGACGAACACTCGCCGGTCACGATCCCGGTGGCCTCGATGCCCCGCAGCTTGATCAGCGACACCAGCGACATCGCGCAGTACGGACTGCCCCCGGGCGAATCGAAGTAGACGATGCATTCGCCGCCGGGCTCGATTCCCATCAGGCTGCCGGTGATCTCCCCCTCGTGGTTGCCGAGGTCGCCGAGGATCGCGATTTCGATCGGGCCGGCCGGCCCCTCGTCGGACTCGGACTCGGACTCGGACTCGGAGTCGGACTCGGGCCGCGGTGCCGCCTTGCGCGCTGCCATGCTGGATTCCATTGATTGAATGATGCGCTCCGTGCAACTGCCGACGGAGCGCGATCGAAACCGGCCGTTGACCCCCCCACTCTACCGGAAACCGGCACCGTCCCTCCGCCCGAACCGAGGGATGTGGGGACCGGGCGGATCAGCGTAGCCCCGCGAGCCGCTGACGCAACCCGAACGCGTTCCCGTCAAGCGCCCGCTCGCGTCTCGGCGCCGGTCCGGTCAGCTCCGGTAGGCGTCGTGGCAGGTGTCGCACGATTTCTTCAGGCTGCCCACGGCCGTTCTGAAGCCGTCGTAATCGTCGCGGCCGGCGGCAACGCGGGCGGCTTCGGCGGCGGCCCGCATCGCGGCGGCATAGCCGCGGTAGGTTTCGTCATCGTGGTATTCGTAATCGGGGCGCTGGATGGCCTCGGCGATCACCGCCGCGATCTCCACTTCGTGGACCAACTGCGCGAGCTGCTCCTTGAACACCGTCCGCGATCCGGTGGCGGCGGCGGCGACGGCATCGACCTGCGCGAGGCGGTTCATCAGCGCCGGCCGGGCGGCGATCTGGCTCCACGGCGGGTCGCCGGCGTCGGGATCGCGGTCGGGGCGCGACGCCAGGCCGTTTCCCTCGAGCAGCGTGCCGAGGTCGGCGCCCCGCGCCTTCGCCTCGGCGAACGACTGGTCTGTCCCGACCTTGCAATTGAAGCCGACGCGGCCGAACAGATCACGGGCTGCGGCCGCCTCCTTCTTCCAGCGGATGTCGCCGTCGTAGGCGGCGATCACGCCGTACACCAGCGCGATCGACGAAAACGCCACCCGCGCCCGCTCGTAGCCTCCCCCCTTGAAGGTCGTCGCCGACCCGATTGCCTCCTCGACGATCCCCTTCTGGTCCTTCACCTCGTCGGCGAGGGTTTCCGCCGACACCAGCGCCGACCAGCGGAAGCCGTCCCCGGCCGGCGGATTCCCCCCTTCCGGTTGCACCGCCGTGGACGCGGGCCGGCCTCCGAGCGCCGCGAAGTCGGGGCGCTGTCCCTCGAGCGTCGCGAACGCGTCGTCGAAGAACGTCGACTGCACCAGGGGCGGCCAGCGTTCCGGGGGCCGCGCCCGGAGTCGCTCAGCGGGCGGGGGCGCCGCCAGGGCGCCGTGCTCGACAGCGCACCGGCCCGCGGCAACCAGCGCCGTCAGCACGACGATCGTCGCCGCCGCTCCACCGCCCCGCCGTCCCGTCGTCATCGTCGCCTCCGCGGGCCTCGCCACGTGCACCGGCCCAGACGCCCCACGCCCGTCCTGCCGTCTTTCCCACCTTACCAACCGCCGGCCGCAGGGCGGGAGAGTCGCCCGATTGACCTTGACCCGTTGCCGGTCAGCGGTCACTCTTCCCGCCCCGATCGCCCCTCAGCAACCCGTGGAAAAAGTGATCGGCCGCCGGATGCGGCCGACGGCGACCCGGCAAACCCTCGGTGTTTCCCGCGGTCGCCTGAGTGGACACTGGCCTCAGAGGGCTTTGTCCACGGACAGCCAGCTCGCCAATTCCATTCGGCTTTTCCGGAGGCTCGCGCATGCAATCCGCGACCGACTCGTCGTCCCGTGCCGTCACCCGTGGCCAATGGTCGCTGTGGCTGGTCAGCTTCGTGGCCGGGTGTGCGGCCGTGGCCGCGCTCACGGTCACCGGATGCTCCTCGGCGTCGGGACCGGCTCCGGCCACGGGCGCATCGGGCGCCGCCACCGAGCCGGCGAAGCAGGCGGTCGTGACGTTTCTCGAGGCGATCAAGCGCGGCGACAACGACGCGGCCTCTGCCCAACTGAGCAAAGTCGCCAAGGCCCGCACCGAAGAGCTCGGGATGATGGTCGCCCCCCCCGTCAAGCCGTCGGCGACCTACTCCGTGAGCGAGTCGGAAATGGTCGGCGACGCCGGCGATCTCGTGCACGTCGCCACGACCTGGACCGACACCGACGAAGAGGGATTCAAGAGCAGCGAGGAAGTGGTCTGGGTCGTCCGTCTCGATCCGGAGGGCTGGCGCGTGGTCGGGATGGCGATGAAGGTGTTTCCCGACATGCCACCGCTGCTTTTGAATTTCGAGGACCCCGACGACATGGTGGCCAAGCAGGAGCTGGTCGCCGAGGAGCTCCAGCGCCGCGCCACCGCCTCCGCCCAGGGCGAGGGGGACCGCACCGCACGGGCTCCCGCCGGCACCGTGCCGGTGAAGTGACAGCTCCGCCTGCCCGTGGAGGCGACGGCGGAGCTCCTCCCGGGGCGCCCGACCGCCCTCACGGGATGGGAACCGCCCCTCACGGCACCCGTTTTCTGCGGGAGTTGCCTCGTTCTTCTCGTTCCCTAGAGGGGGATGCGCGTTCTTGACACGCGCGGGGGGCCTGCTAGCCTTACAGCTTGCCCAAATTGCCCAGGCGGGATTTTTTCGCTAACCGACAAACCCAACGGCGGCCACTCGCACCAGCGAATGGCCGGCGGTGGCGACCGTCGGAGACACGCGATCGTGCCTGCGGCTCTGCCGAGCAACGGGTTGCTCGGGGCTTTGGTCCGGCGGCGGTCCCGGATCCTCGTGGTCCGGGAAAAGCCGGATGACCGTGGGTGCTTTCGTTCCTTGTCTGGAGACAACAGATGAAGCGGTTCGTCGGATACGGTGTGGCGATGTTCGCGGCGTTGGTCGCGATCGCCCTGGTTGGTGGCGATTCGGGTGCGGTCGCTGGTCACGGGTGCCATGGGCGTGGCGGCTGCCACGGTGGCGGCCTGCTCTCCAAGCTGCACTCCAAGAAGTGCCACGGTGCCAGCTCGGCGGCCTCGTCGGGCTGCCATGGCGGCGGTCTGCTGTCGAAGCTGCACTCGCGGAAGGCCAAGTGCCACGGTGCGGCTGCTCCCGCTCCGGCCAGCTGCGGCAGTGCTTGCGGCGGCGAGGCGATCAGCACTGGCTGCAGCAGCGGTTGCGGCGGCGAGACGATCTCCTCCGGCTGCAGCGGCTGCGGCGGCGAGACGATCAGCAGCGAGGGTGGCGTGATCAGCGGTGGCTGTGCCGGCGGCGGCTGCAGCGGTGAGTCGGTGATCTCGACCGGCGAGGGCGCCGTCATCGAGAGCGGCTCGAGCATCATCACCGACGGCGTTCCGACCGAGGCCCCCGCTGCCCCGGCGGCCCCCGCCGCTCCGGCCTCGACCTGATCCCGGACGCCTCTTTTCCGTCACGCCCGAGCGGGCGACGGCGGACAGGCTGGCGACAACAAGAGCCGGGCCATCCGCAGGGGTGGTCCGGCTTTTTTCATGCCCTGCCGCACAGCGACCGCGCGTCGCTCACGGCGCGGAGGATGGCGGCGTGGGCGGGGCCTGCGGACCGAGGAACCTCCGCAGCAGCCGGCCACGGCGCGGTTGCGCGGCCGGGGCCGGCTCGGTTCCCGCCGGCACCGCCGCCTCGGCGGCCGCTCGTTCGGCGCGGCGGCGGGCCAGCTCGTCGATCACACCTCCGACGAGGTCGATGAGCTTGTCGGTCGACGGATTACCGGCGACCTCCGGCGGGAGTCGGTCCTTGAGTTGGTCGAGCCGGTCGGCAGTGCCCGACGGCCGCGGTTGTCCCGCCGTGCTTCCCGCGGCCGCGGCATCGCCGGGGCCGTTCCACTGCGGCCGCGGCGGGGGGGGCGTCGCCGCCCCGCCGCCGCTCCGCGGGGCCGGCAACGCCAGCGGCTCGACGTCTTCGCCGGTGGGCAATCGGCCCGGCTCGCCTGCTGCGGTGGCATCCGCATCGTCGCGCGGTCCCGACCACCCCGGGGCCGGCGGTGGCGGAACGGTTCGCGCGGTGGCAGCGCCCGCGGGCGTGGGAGCCGGAAGGAGCGGCCCCTGGCCACGCACGCGGCCCTGCCCGGCGACCCGATCGATGAGATCGACGACGACGTCGCCCGCGAAGCGACGGAGCGACCCGTCGAAATTGACCTTCGGCGTCCCCAGTTCGCCGCCGACGCCGAGCGAGACGGTCTTGCCCGCCACTGCCGAAAGGAGCGGCCGATCGGCGGGGAGCTGCTCGGGCAGCGGCAGCGACAGCTTCAGGTCGAGTGCGCCGTCGTCGAGCGCGACGCTTCCCGCGGAGGTGATGTCGAGTCGCCGCGCCGGGCCCGGCAGCGGCACGCCGAAGCGCAGGCCCGCGTGCCACACCTTCCGGTCTGCCATCCGGAACGCGATCCGCGAGTCGTCGGCGATGCGGATCGCCGGCGGGGCGTCGAGCTTGCCCGGGAGGGCGGCGAGGATGTCGGTCACCAACGGGCCGGGGCCGAGATCGACCGCGTGCATCGTCAGCTCCCCCGACAGCGTGCCCTCCTCGGCGGCGCCGAGCGGGAGGCGCACCTCGTCGACCTGGAGCGAAAAGCGGCCGGCGGTGCGCGTCGTGTCGGCGAGGATCGGGGCCACGTAGGCAAGCACGCCCTGGGCGACATTCGGGTCGAGGCGCGAGTCGTCGAGGAGCCGCGTCCGCCCGAGGACGAGGTCGCTGTGGGCGGCGTTCGGCGCCCGTTCGATGCCGGCCTGGAAATCGATCGGGCTGCTCGTCCACACCCCCTCGGCCCACGGCCCCGACACCTTGACGACGGCGTCGTCGAAGTCGAGCCGGAGGTGGACGGGGGACCGCTGCGGTCCCCCGGGCGCGACGGGCCCGGCTGCCGCGGGCGCGGCGGCGACGACGCGCGACAGATTCGACTCGCGGTCGGCATCGAAGACGACGTCGAGCTCGGCCCCGGAGACGTGGAACCGCCCCAGGTCACCGCCGGTGAACAGCATCGCCGCCAGGCCGTAGCTCCCCTCGATCCGTTCGATCGAAAGCGGGGCGCGCGAGCCGTCGCGGGGCTCGACGCGCACGTTTTCAAACACCGGCGGCACCAGCCAACCGAGCCGCACACGACCGAACGTGACGTCGGCCCGCAACGCCGGCAGCGCCCGGGCGACGAGCGCCGAAAGCCGCGCCGGCTGGCCGAGCAACCACGGGGCGACGCCCAGCGCCACCATCGCGATACCGGCCAGAAGGAGGGCGATCTGGCCGACGCGGCGGAATTTTCCCCGGGCGGGCGCCGGCCGATGTGCCGCACCGCCGCTCGGCGCGGCCCCTGTGGGGGCCTGGGGTTGGGGGGCGACGGGATCGGTCATGGGGCGCTGCTCCTGGCGGGCCGATCGCGGCGCACCGGGGCGTTGCCTCCCGGGATCCGCGGCAACCCTCATCGTACATTCCGGTGGTAGCAGCCCGATTCGGGCCCGGAGGAATACGTGGCCGAGGGGTGGCGGGATCGCGCGGGGGCGCGGAACGTGGCTTTCAGCGGCGGCCTGCCTTCCCGGTGGACATCGCGCCACGGCTGATAGAATCGCGGCAGGTAAAGTCTCGCGGGCGTAGCTCAGTTGGTAGAGCGCTAGCTTCCCAAGCTGGATGTCGAGGGTTCGAGTCCCTTCGCCCGCTTTTCTGCAGGGCCTCTGCGGCCTGCCTGCAAGGGTTCGAGGTTTCGTGGCGTGCACAGCCGCGCAGGACCGCATCGCCGCGGTGGCTGGCTCGGGACGATCCTGCTCTGTCAGCCGCGTCCGAACGGCAAGCGGTCGCTGAGGGGGGCGCGATGGGCCGTGACGCCTGCAATGCCGTCGACACCGCCGCGACGGGCGGCCCGAGTCCTCCGGGCGTTCGCCCGCCGCCGGCCGACGGCGATCCCGCCGCGACGCCACGGCGGCTCGCCCCTCTCGACCTGCTCCGCGGTGTCGCGGTCTGCGGCATCCTGCTGATGAACATCGTCGACTTCGGATGGCCGGGTGACGCCTACTTTCGCGTCGCCGCGCCGTACTACGCCCTCGACAGCATCGGCCCCGTCGACGACCCGGACGAGGTCGACGCCCGCGTGGCCCGTGACGATGAAGGCATGTCGTGGGTCGAGCGCGAGCGGCGGCGCCTGGCGCGGCAGCGTGAGCAGCCGCGGTTTCCCACCGGGGAGATCCGCTTCGGCGCCGTCTCCACCGATGCCGACCGGGTCGAATTCGTCCTCGCTGAGATCTTCGTTGCCAACAAAATGCGCGGGTTGCTGTCGATGCTGTTCGGTGCCGGTGTCGTCCTCTCCACCGCCGCCGTCGCCGCGCGGGGGGCGCGGGCCGGACGGTGGCACTACCGGCGGATGTTCTGGCTGGCCGTGATCGGCGCCGCGCACTGTTATCTCCTTTGGGAGGGTGACATTCTCCTCGGCTACGCGGCCGCCGGGCTGTGGCTGTACCCGCTGCGAAACCTCGCCGCCCGGGCGCTGGCTGCCGTCGCCCTGGGGCTCGTCGCGGCCCACGTCGTGATCGCATGGTTTCTGGTACCGGCGATCGGGTGGGTCGATCGCCGCGGCGCGGCGGTCGAGGCGCGCCTCGTGGAGATGGTCGCCCGTGCCGATGCCGCCGATCGCGGCGCCGACGCCTTCGCGCCGGGCGACGACGATCTGTCCAAGGTCGACGAGTTCGTTCTCGACTTCCACCGTCAATTCACCGCCCAACGACACGACCGCCAGCGGCCTGAGCTCACGACGCTCGCGATCCGCCGGAGGCAAAACCAAGGCTATGCCGCGGGGATCGTCGAGCGGTTCACGAGCATGATCGGGGCGCAGGCGGGGGAGTTGCTGTTCGGGATCGTCCTCTGGGGAACCCCGATGATCCTCGGGATGGCGCTCGTGAAGAACGGATTCCTCGGCGGGGAATGGAGCGCCGCCGCGTATCGACGCTGGGCGGTGCCCGGCTACGCCATCGGCGTGCCACTGGCCTGGGCCGCGGTGATGGTCTCACTGCGCGGCGGCGTGGCGTTCGCGACGTACCTCCGCGTGGTCGTGCCACTCGAGCTGGTGGCAACGCTGGCGCTGGTCTGCGCTCATGCCGGGGCCATCCTCTGGGCCTGGCGCGGCGGGGCGTTCGGTTCCTTGGGGCCACGCCTCGAGGCCGTGGGGGCGATGGCGCTGTCGAATTACCTCTCCCAGTCGCTGATCTGCTCGCTGCTGTTCTTTGGCCACGGTCTGGCGCTGGCCGGCACGGTGCCGAGGACTGGGCTCGTCGTCATCGCGGTCGTGATCTGGACGTTGCAGCTCGCCTGGAGCCCATGGTGGCTCGCGCGGTTCCGACTCGGTCCGGCCGAATGGCTGTGGCGATCGCTCACCGCCTGGTCATGCCAGCCGTTCCTCCGCGAACACCCGTGACCCAGGGCGGATTCAGCCGGTTTGGCCTGCTCAGAGCGGGAGAGTCGACTCCGCCGGCAGCGGCGATGATCGGGTTTTTTCGCGGCCACCCCGATTCAGTCCACGGTGGCGGCGGACTCACCTCCGTTCATGCTCGACAGGGCCGCCCACGCCCCCTTGTCGATCGTGTCGGCGACGAACCGCACGCCACCGTCGACGAACACCACGTTGCACCCGCCCGGATGTTCGGCATACATCTGGCAAACGTGGGCGGCTCGATCGTTGGGCGGATGGATCACCCCCGGCTCGGTCGGAGCCGGACCGCTGTGGACCAGCAGCAGCGTCGCCGCCGCGTCGGCCTCGGTCGCGGCGATCGTCCCCCCGCCGAAGCGGAATCCGTCGCCGGGAACACTGGCCGCGCCGACCACCGTTCCCGCCCATGCCTTCTGGGACAGTCGCGACGTGTGTTCTCCGAGGAGCACGGTCCGCGCGGTGCCGTCGGTGATGTCGGCGACGCGCGTCCACGAATTGCGGTACAGCGGTCCGTTGGCCAGGGGGGCCCAGTCGTCGAGCGGGGCCGACCAGGGCTCGGCATGCCCGGCGTTGCCGACGTAGCTCGACCGGCCGAGGAGGGCCCCGGAGGCATGCGGACGCCTTGCCGCGTCGAGCGCGGCGAACGGACCCAGCGGTCCGCTGTCGGACGGGCAGCGGAACAGCGCCGGTGAGGCGGAAACGACGGCGCGGTTGACCGGATCGGCGATCCCCTCTCCCACGTCGGCGCGGTACGCGGCGGCCAGCGCCCCCTCCTCGAGATACGGGGCCGCGAGAAGCCCCCAGCCGGTTCCCGGTGGGCGGTCGCGCGTGGCGGGATCGACCGGCGTTCGCGCCGTGCCACTGACATACCCGGCGGGAAATCGCCGCCGCGCCGATTCGTGGTTGGCCAGTGCCAGCGAGAGTTGACGAAGGTTGTTGCCGCAGCTCACCCGTCGCGCCGCCTCTCGCGCGCCCTGCACCGCCGGAAGGAGGAGGCCGACGAGCGTGCCGATGATCGCGATCACGACGAGTAACTCGACGAGCGTGAACCCGCCGCGTGCCGAGTGACCTTGGAAAACTCCCGGGGCTCCCCGAGAACCGGCTTCGCGGTCGGCCATCGCAGCACCCTCGCGGAACAGCTTTTTTTGTGATCAAAAATAATTTTTTTGATTACTCAAAATCATAGCCGATCCGAGCGCGTTGGCAACCAACGGGCTCACGCCCCGCGCTCCGAGATCCGTGAGGATCGGGAGGCTGAACGGGCTTCCCTCACCATCGGAGCCGGATGCCCGACCTCTGCCACCCGCGATTTTCAGAAGGGGGTGCTACCTCATCCGCGCCGCAGCACCGCCCGCACCGGGCTGGCATCGAGGTTCGTGAACTTCAGGGGCAGCGCCACCAGCTCGTAGTCGTCAGGCTCCACATGCGCGAGGACGAGATTCTCGAGGATCCGCATTTCGGCCCGGCAGCAGGCGTGATGGGCGGGAAGCGACTTCGAGGTCTCGGGATCGACCGATGGCGTGTCGACACCCACGAGGACCACGCCGCACGACGCCAACAGCGCGATCGTCTCCGGGGCCAGCGCCCGGAACCCGGTCGGCCAGACGAGCGGGTCGAGCCGGTCCATCAGCCGCAGGAGGATCCGCGACGGCGCTCCCTCCAGGGCGGCCGCGATCGCGCCGGGCTCGCACAGCGGGCCCGGCCCCCGCGCGTCGATCACGCGGCATGGGCCGATGAACGGCGCGAGATCCAGGCCCGCCGCCGCGGTGCCCTGGGCGTCGTAGTGCAGCGGTGCGTCGGCATGGGTCCCGCAGTGGACGGAGAATGCCACGCGCGCGACGTTGACCGGCGACGTCGCGCCGATCCGGCACGTCCAGTCTTCGGCGTAGGGGGCATCGCCGGGAAACACCGCCATGCCGGGCGCCAGCGGCTGGGTGATGTCGATGATCACGTGACGGCCCTCCGCGATTGAAATCGAGGCTCGTCCCACCGGCGCGTGTCGAGGATCCCCGCCATGACCGCCACGGCGTCGAACGCGTCGGTGAATCGGGTGTACAGCGGGGCGAAGCCGAAACGCATCATGTCGGGGGCGCGAAAATCGCCGACGACACCGGAGGCGATCAGCGCCTGCATCACCGCATGGCCCTGGGGGTGGCGGAGCGACACGTGCGACCCCCGCGCGGCTGTCTCGCGCGGGCCGGTCACCGTGACGCCGTGGCGGGCGCAGCGCTCCTCGATGAGATCGATGAACAGGCTGCACAGGGCGAGTGACTTCTCGCGCACGTCACGCATCACGATGCCATCCCACACGTCGAGCGCCGCATCGAGGGCCGCCATCGAGAGGATCGGCTGCGTGCCGCACTGGAAGCGGTCGATCCCCGGCGCGGGCCGGTAGTCCGGCGTGAAGGCGAACGGTTCGGCGTGGCCCCACCAGCCGGTGAGCGGCGGCCGCACGAGGTCCTGGAGATCGGGGCGGACGTAGAGGAAGGCGGGGGAGCCCGGTCCGCCGTTGAGGTATTTGTAGGTGCACCCGACGGCGAAATCGGCCCCCGCGGCGGCGAGGTCGACCGGGATCGCCCCGGCCGAATGGGCGAGATCCCAGATCACCCGCGCGCCCCGGGCATGGGCCTTGGCCGTCACGGCCCGCATGTCGTGGCGGCGCGCCGTGCGGTAATCGACCTCCGTGAGCATCGTGAAGGCGACGCGCTCGTCGATCGCGTCCGCGACCTCCTCCGGAGCGACGATCTCGAGCGTGTAACCGTCGTCGACGAGGTCGCGGAAGCCCTGGGCGACGTACAGATCGGAGGGAAAATTTCCGTCGTCAGAGAGGATGACGCGACGCGGGCCGGCGAGTTGCGCGGCGGCGCCGAGGAGCTTGAAGAGATTGACCGAGATCGTGTCGCCCGCGACGACGCTCCCGGCCGGCGCGCCGATCAGCCGCGCGATCCGATCGCCCACCCGGCGCGGCAGCGTCAGCCAGCCGTGCTCGTTCCACGATCGGATCAGCGATCCGCCCCACTGCGTCTCCACCACCTCGCGCACGCGCCCCGGCACGTGGGCCGGAAGCACCCCGAGCGAATTGCCGTCGAGGTAGATCAGCCCCGCGGGAATGGCGAAGGCACCGCGCTTCGGGGCGAGCGGATCGTCCCGGTCGAGGGCTTCGCACTCGGATCGGTTCATGCGATCGCTCTCCGCCGACGACCGAGGGGGTGTGCCGCATCCCGGCGACACGCCGGCGCCAACGACGGCGGCCGCGTCATTTCGCGTGGCTGTACGAGTAATTGCCGGCGATCACCGTCCGGGCGTCCTCGCTGAGCTCGGGAAACGACCGCCGCAGGCCGTCGGCCACCGCACGGTCGAACTCGGCGTCGGGCAGCATCCAGTCGAGGTTCAGTGCCCGGCTCACGCGCGCCCCGAAGAACTGCTCGAGCAGCAGGATCCGTTCGATGTCCGCCTCGGGGCCAAACTCGTCGCGCAGCCGGGCCAGACGCGTTTCGGGGGAGCCGATCGGCCAGTAGCCGACCGGTGCGCCCGGCTCCCGCGGGCTGCCGTGGTAGGCGACGATCGCCCGGCTCATGTCGTCGGCGGTGAGACCGCAGTAGGTGTCTGCCGGGATGCCGTGGTGTCGTTCCAGGTCGGCGATCGACAGCGACGATCGGGCAATGTCTTCTGCCATGGGAGTGGCCCCGGATGCCGTCAGCGGCAGTCGCGGCGGCGAGTATACCCCTCGGTAGCAGGCTCGATTCCCCGCCTCTGCGGTCGCCACCGAGCCGATCACCGGGCCCCAGGCCATGCTGGCGCCGAACCGGGCTCGGTACCGCCGGCGTGATCCTCCCCGCCGGCCGCGGGGCAGGAGAGAACCGTCGACACAGAGAAGCTCGCGTGCGCTCGGTGCACGGGCACTGGCGGACCGGCGGCTGCGGGGCGGCGACTGACCCCCATAAAGGGGGCAAACGCGTCGGCGCGGGTCGCCGGCTGTGCACCCCGCACGAGGGTTTTCACGGCCTTGGTCGCCTCTCAGCCTGAGCGCCGCAACCTTGCAGGGGAAATGGCCGTTAGAACGACCTGTCCACCCCGGTTTGCCCCTGTTGGGGCACCTTCCGGCGGCCGATCGCGCCCCGGGCTGGCACCGCCACCGCACCTGTCAGGAGAGCTTCCATGGCCACTGTGTCCGCTGCCGACACCCGGCGTGCCCTTCGGGAGCTCGCGGCCGAACGCAAGGGATCGGGCAAAGGGGGCTGGGTGTTCTGGATTCTCCTCCTGCTGCTCCTGCTCGGTTCTACCGTCGGGGTTGCCGGGTTCTTTCTCGGCTGGTTCACGACTCCGAAGAACGTCGCCGAGTTCAAGTCGCTCGTCGATCAGCAGGTCGCCGACCTCGACAAGATGGCCCGCAACGAGAAGCCCTACACCGAGTCGTTCGACGGCATGCGGGGGATGTTCGAGAAGATGCGCGACGTTCCCCGTGAGGTGCGTGAAGAGCAGATGATGCGGCTGATCGAGGCTCGCGAGCGGGCGGCGGCCAATTCGTTCTTCGCGCTGCCGCCGCAGCAGCGGCAGGCCGAGATGGACCGGCGGTTGAAGTCGGAGGAGGACCGGCGGAAGGAGTGGATGGCCCGCCGCCAGCAGGAAGGAAATCAACCTCGCCCCCCGCGCCCCGATGGCCAGCAAAACGCAGGCCGTGGTGGGCCTCCGGGCGGGAGTGGGCGCGGCGGTCCGCCGGGAGGCGGTGGGCCTCCGGGAGGCGGCCGGCGTGGGAGCAGCGAGGATGCATCGAACGCCCGACGGCTCGCCGGCATCAATCGCACGAGCCCCGATGATCGGGCCCGTCGAACCGAATACCGGCGGATGATGGACGAAGCCCGCGCCAAGCGGAGCGGTGGCGGCGGTGGCCGCTGAAACTGACTGCCGCGGCACTGTCGAACGCCCGGTCGCGTCCCGGCCCGGTGGATGACACCCGTCGAGGCAGAAGTCCATGGCGAAGGCGAAGCGGTCCACGAGCGCGGCCCACACGGCCCACACGATCGGTGAGCTCCCGGCAGCGGTCCTCGAGCGTGCCCGCGAACTGTTCACGGCGGCCGAGCAGCGGATCTTCGACTCGAGCCTCGGCGCGAGCCTCGCGAAAGCCACCCACGAGCAGGTCGCCGCTGCCTCCAAGCAGGCCCGGGCCCTCCGCGACAAATGGCACGCTCTCACCAGCGGCCAGCAGCGGGCCAACAAGCGCCGCGCCGCGGCGCGGATCGACGTCGCCGCCAGCCGGAGCCGCGAGAAACTCGACCTGTTTCATGGCGCCGTGGCACGGTTCGAGCGGCGGCTCGCCGAGCTGTCGACGACCGTCACCGCCAAACGGACGCCGGCCAAGGTGCGTCTCAAGACCGACGCCGGGCAGAAGGGGCGCGGCAAGAAGATCGTGACGCGGGCCTCGCGCCGGACGGCAGCCCGGCCGACGCTCCCCGCCCGCCCGGCGAAGGCCGCGGCACCCGCGGCTGGCATCGTCGAGCAGACGCTCCGCAAGGTCGTGGCTGCCGCCAATCCACCGGCCCCGCCCGCACCGGCCCCCCGGCCGGCCGCAGACTCGAGGAAGGTGTCGAAGAAGGTCCGCAATGCCGGGCTCCGGGCCGCGCTCGGCGCCCAGGCTGGTAACCAGGCGATCCAGTTCGATCGGGCGAAGCAGCGCTCCGCGGCCACCGCCGCCAAGGCCCGTCGGCTGGCGGTGCAAGGGCTCGACACGCGCCGCAGCGGCCATGCCGCGGCACGCGTGAAGATCAAGCAGGCGAAGCGCGATCAGCGCGGGCGCTGAGCCGGCGGCCCGAGCGCCCTGGGGATGCCCTGGCCCAAAACCGGGCGCAGGCCCGGCGGCCGGTCGTGCCGCTCCGCCTCAGGTCGTCGCCGGTGGCTGGCTGGCGCGGCGGTAGTCCCACGGCGGCGTGGGGTTGGCTTCGGCCCACAGTCCGAGCCGCTGGGCCTGGGCCTGGGCTTGGAGCCCTGCCAGCGCGGCGTCTTGGGAGTAGGTGGCGTAGTGCCAGGCGTTGCCGCTGGCGACCAATTGCCGGTTGACGTCGGTGCCACCGACGCTGACACGGCCGATCCAACGGCCGTAGCGGTCTTTGCCCTGGTCGACGACCTGGACGGTCTTGCCGAACACGAGGTCGGCGAGCGCCTCGCGCGACACCTTGCCGTAGTCCTGGCCGATCTCCGGAGCGTCGATCTCCGCGAGGCGCACCTTCTGCTGGACGTTGGTCTCGTCGAGGCAGGTGATCGTGTCGCCGTCGTGGACCCCGACGACGCGCCACACGTGGACGGTGCCGCGGGGCGCGGCGCCGGCCGGGGCTGCCGGCCCGGTCGCGACCGGCACGAGCGGCGCCGACTGCGGCGCGACCGGCGGGGGCGGATTGGAAGGCTGCCCCGCCGCGATCGCCGCCGCGCTTCCTGCGATCACCGGCGGCGCCGCGGCGGCAAGTGACTGGCCGACAGCGTTGCCGGGTTGGCCGACGTTGGCCGGCGCCCCGGATGCCGCCACACCGGGCACCCACTGGTCGGGCGCCGCCGGCTGGATGAACGGCGGGGGCGCCGCCGCGACCGGCAGCGACTGCGGCGCCGATGGCGGGCCGGCATAGATCGGCGGCGGGTACGCGAGCGGCTGCGGCGGTGCCGGGGCAACCATCATCGGCGGCGGCATCATCGGCTGCATGACCGGCGGCGGGCCCGGGGCGACGATCGGTGTCCCCGCCAGCACCGGCGCGCCGGGGGGATACTGCCACGGGACCGGGCGCGCGACCTGCGTGGGCAGTTGATAGCCGGCCGGCGCAGCCGACTGCATCGCGTAGGTCCAGCCGGGCACCGCCTGCGGGCGGGCCACGACCTGCGGCCGGGCGACGGGAACCGCCATCGGCACCGGCGGTCCGACGGCGTAGGTGAACGTGTACGTCGGGGCGACGACCATCGTCGTCGGTCGTCCATCACCGCCGATCGCCGGCCACGTCACCGCCTGTGGCTGCCAGCCCGGCGGGATCGTGCCCCCCTGGATCACCGCGCTGGCGAAGGCCGGTGCCTGGCCGATCGGCACCGCGCTGGTCGAACGGTAGGGCGCGGGGGCCGCCGCGGCACCTGTTCCGGAAACAGCCGGCGAGCCCGTCGCCCCCGGCGTGTCGTCAGCCCCCCGGGCGGGGACGAGCGCCGCGCAGAACACCGCGATCGCCACCGCCCACGGCAGCGACACGGCTCTGCAAGGCCCCGCTCGTTTGCTCCGCATCGACAGCACCGCCGGGCCTCCGTCACGGCGCGGCAGGGGCGCCGCAGGGGTTGTTTCGGCGGTTCGGGCGGAAGACCGTGACTTTGTCGGCCACCTCCCCGGTCGCCTTGCCGCATCCCGGTGAAGCGGATGAACTGGGGAACATGGCGAGTCATCGATCGACCCTTCTTCCGCGCGCGAGAGGCGCGCCATCGGTCTCCCGCCGCGCTGCCTGCCGGGCCGTCGCGGCGCTCGTCCTGCTCGAGGCCGCGGGCCGGGCCGCCGAGCCGTTCGACCCGGCGCCGCTTGCGGCGCTGGCGCGACGCGCCGGCCTCCGCGTCGTCGCCGGCCGCCACCTCACGCTCGTCACCGACGTCGCGGCGCGCGACGGCGACGGCATCGACGAGCTCACCTGCGTGTTCGACGACGCCGTCCCGGCCTGGTGCCGGCACTTCGGGCTCGTGCCTGAGTCGCTCGCCGGCTGGCATGTCTGCGGGTGCCTGGTGGAGGACCGCGAACGCTTCCGCTCCGCCGGCCTGCTGCCCCCCGACGGCAGCGTGCCCGACTTCGTCAACGGCTTCTCGGCCGGCCACCGCTTCTGGCTCGCCGAGCAGACCAATCCCGCCTACCGCCGCCATCTTCTCCTCCACGAGGGTGTGCACTCCTTCATGGCCACGGTCCGCGAGGCGTCGACACCGCCGTGGTACACCGAGGGGATCGCCGAACTGCTGGCCACGCATCGCCTCGTCGCCGGCCGGTTCGAGCCGACGCCGATCCCGGCGCGGGCGGCCGACGTCGAACAGCTCGGGAGGATCGACGCCCTGCGCCGCCTCCGCGGCACCGCGTCGCAGCCGTCGCTGTCGGAGGTCGTGGCGCTGCCCCCCGCGCTCCACGCCGAGATCCCCGCCTACGCCGCGGCATGGGCCGCGGTGGCGCTGCTCTCGGGGCACCCGCGCCACGCCGGGGCATTCGCGCGGGCTGAGCGCGGTGCGCTCGACGGCGAGTTCACGGCGCGGCTCATCGCCACGGCGGGGTTCGACGCGCGGAGCGCCGGCCGCGACTTCGACGCCTTCCTCGACGACATCGACTACGGCTACGACCTGCCGCGGATGGTGATCGACTGGACGGCCGGTCCGCCGCTGGCGGCGACGGCCCGGGCGACGGTGGCCGCCGACCGCGGCTGGCAGAACGCCGGCGTGAGCCTCGCTGCCGGGCGCGGCTACCGGCTCCGTGCCACCGGCCGCTGCCGGCTCGGCAGCGCCGGCACGACGGCGCTCGAGAGCGAACCCGACGGGATCTCGTTCGACTGGTACCGCGGCCGCCCGATCGGCCGCCTGCTCGCCGCCCAGTGGCGCGCCGTCGAGGCGGGGCGCCGCCCCACCTTCGAGGTGCTCGCCACCGGGGCCGGCGGAAAACTGCGTGGCGCCGTCGACGGGCCGCTGTTCCTCCGCGTCAACGACGCCCCCGGCGCCCTGGCCGACAATCGCGGCGGCTACGACGTCGAGATCGCCGCAGACCGTTGACCGCCACGCTCAGGCGTGAACGGCGAATTCACCGGCCGACACGCTGGGGAGGTTGGTCTGACCGGTGAGCCACAGGTCGATCGACCGCGCTGCCTCGCGCCCCTCGTGGATCGCCCACACCACCAGCGACTGCCCGCGGCGCATGTCGCCGGCCGCGAACACCCCCTGGCGGCTGGTGTGGAAGTCGGCACCGGCTTTGACGTTGCCGCGCGGATCGAGCTCGATGCCGAGGTCGGCGATCGGCCCGTGCTTCTCCGGGCCGACGAACCCCATCGCCAACAGCGCCAGCTGGCACGGCCACTCCTCCTCGGTCCCGGCCAGCTCGCGGAACTTCTGCTGACCGCTCGCCGGATCCTGGTACCACTCGATCCGCACGGTGCGCAGGGCGCGGAGCCGGCCGGCGTCGTCGCCGAGGAACTCCTTGGTGAGGATCCCCCACTCGCGCCGGCAGCCCTCCTCGTGCGACGAACTGGTGCGGAGGATCGAGGGCCACGCCGGCCAGGGGGTGGCCGCCGGGCGCTCGCCGCGCCGCGGATACTTGCCGAGGTCGGGCGGCTGGGGGAGGAGCTCGAACTGCGTCAGGCTCCGTGCCCCCTGACGGTTGCTCGTGCCGTCGCAGTCGCTGCCGGTGTCGCCGCCGCCGATCACGATCACGTCCTTGCCGGTCGCCGAGATCTGGGCCGGCACGTCGTCGCCGGCGTTCCGCTTGTTCTGCTGTGGGAGGAACTCCATCGCGTAGTGGACGCCGGCGAGCTGGCGGCCGGGGATCGGCAAATCGCGGCCGAGGGTCGCGCCGCCCGTGAGGAGGAGGGCGTCGTACTGCTCGACGAGCTGCTGCGTCGGCAGATCGACGCCGACGTTCACCGAGCAGCGGAACTCGACTCCCTCGGCCTCGAGCTGCTCGACCCGCCGCCAGACGCGCCACTTCTCGAGCTTGAAGTCGGGGATCCCGTACATCAGCAGGCCGCCAGGGCGGTCGGCGCGCTCGAACACGGTGACATGGTGGCCGGCGCGGTTGAGTTGCTGGGCGGCCGCCAGGCCGGCCGGGCCGCTCCCGACCACGGCGACGCGCTTGCCGGAGCGTTCCGCCGGCGGCTGCGGCACGATCCACCCCTCGGCGAACGCCCGGTCGGCGATCGTCATCTCGATCTGCTTGATGGCCACCGGATCGGCGTTGATGCCCAGCACGCAGGCCGCCTCGCACGGCGCCGGGCAGACCCGGCCGGTGAACTCGGGGAAGTTGTTGGTGGCGTGGAGGCGCTGGCTCGCCTCGTGCCACTGGTTGCGGAACACGAGGTCGTTGAAGTCGGGAATGATGTTCCCCAGCGGACAGCCGGTGTGGCAGAACGGCACCCCGCAGTCCATGCAGCGGGCCCCCTGCGTGCGCACCTCCTCAGGGGGCAGGATCGTGAGGAACTCGTTGTAGTGCCGGAGGCGCTCGGGCACCGGCGCGTAGCCCGAGACCCTGCGCTCGTACTTCATGAATCCGCGTGGCTCACCCATGGACCTTCGCCTCCTCTGCCCGTGCCTCGGCCTGTTCGCGTTCCTGGAGCCGGCGCAACTCCGCCAGCGCCCGCTTGTAATCGGTCGGCATCACCTTCACGAACCGTGACGACTCGCTCGACCAGCGTTCGAGGATCTCGCGGCCCCGCGTGCTGTCGGTGAGCGCGACGTGCTTCTCGATCCGGCCGCGGAGATACTCCAGATCCCCGGGGTCGAGCGGCTCCAGCTCGACCATCTCGCGGTTGACCAGCGCCGCAAATCCACCCGTCAGGTCCCACACGTAGGCGATGCCGCCGCTCATCCCGGCGGCAAAGTTGCGCCCCGTGGCGCCGAGGATCACCGCCCGCCCGCCGGTCATGTACTCGCAGCCGTGGTCTCCGATCCCCTCGACGACCGCCTCGGCGCCGCTGTTGCGGACGCAGAACCGCTCGCCGGCGATGCCGCGGATGAAGACCTCGCCGCTGGTCGCCCCGTAGAGGACGACGTTGCCGGCGATGACGTTGTCCTCGGCGCGGAACGTCGCCTGGCGGGGCGGGCGGACGACGATCCGCCCGCCGGAGAGTCCCTTCCCGCAGTAGTCGTTGACGTCCCCCTCGACGCGGATCGTGACCCCGGGCGAGCCGAACGCCAGCAGGCTCTGCCCGGCGCTGCCGGTGAACGTGATGTCGATCGTGTCCTCGGGAAGCCCGGCCGCGCCGAAGCGCCGCGTCACCTCGCTGGCGATGATCGTGCCGACGGTCCGGTGGACGTTGCGGATCGGCAGCGTGAGCTTCACCGGCTGGCCGTCCTCGAGCGCCGGACGGCAGGCGCGGAGCAGCGTCGTCATGTCGAGGGAGCGCTCGAGGCCGTGGTCCTGCCGGTCCTGGCACCAGGTCTTCACGTGGGGCGGGGCCTGCGGCTTGTGGAGGATCGTCGAGAAATCGAGGCCGCGGGCCTTCCAGTGGGCGATCGCCTCGCGCGTGTCGAGCCGGTCGACGCGCCCCACCATCTCGGCGATCGTGCGGAACCCGAGCCGGGCCATCAGCTCGCGCACCTCCTCGGCGAGGAGGAAGAAGAAGTTGACGACGTGTTCCGGCTGGCCGGTGAAGCGGCGGCGCAGCTCCGGATCCTGGGTGGCGATCCCGACCGGGCAGGTGTTGAGGTGGCACTTGCGCATCATGATGCACCCCAGCACCACCAGCGACGCGGTGGCGATGCCGTATTCCTCGGCGCCGAGCATCGTGGCGATGACGACGTCCTTGGCGGTACGGATCATCCCGTCGGTCTGGACGACGATCCGCCCGCGGAGATCGTTGAGGACGAGGACCTGGTGGGCCTCGGCCAGCCCCAGCTCCCAGGGGAGCCCGGCGTGCATGATCGACGTCTGGGGGCTGGCGCCGGTGCCGCCGTCGTGCCCCGAGATCAGGACCACGTCGGCCTTCCCCTTCGAGACCCCAGCCGCCACGGTCCCGACCCCGACCTCGGCGACGAGCTTGACGCTCACGCGCGCGAAGCGGTTGGCGTTCTTGAGGTCGTGGATCAGCTGCGAGAGATCCTCGATCGAGTAGATGTCGTGGTGCGGCGGCGGCGAGATCAGCCCCACCCCCGGCGTGCTGTGCCGGATCCGGGCGATCTCACGGTCGACCTTGTGGCCGGGGAGCTGCCCCCCCTCGCCGGGCTTCGCGCCCTGCGCCATCTTGATCTGCAGCTCGCGGGCGTTGACGAGGTACAGGCTGGTGACGCCGAAGCGGCCGCTGGCGACCTGCTTGATCGACGAGTTCTTGCTGTCGCCGGTGGGATCGGGCTGGTAGCGGACCGGGTCCTCGCCCCCTTCGCCGGTGTTGCTCCGGCCGCCGATCCGGTTCATCGCCACCGCCAGCGTCTCGTGGGCCTCCTTGGAGATCGATCCATACGACATCGCCCCGGTCGCGAAGCGCTTGACGATCTCCCGCGCCGGCTCGACCTCCTCGAGCGGCACCGGCCCGGCGCTGGTCGGGTCGTCGGCGGCCCAGACGAAATCGAGCAGCCCGCGGAGCGTGAGGAGGCGCGTCTGCTGCTCGTCGATGAGCTGCTGGTAGCGGCGGAACTCCTCGCGGCTGTTGATCTGCGTCGCCTGCTGGAGCCGGGAGACGACGTCGGGGGAGAGCATGTGGGCCTCCCCCTTGCGGCGCCACTGGTAGCGGCCGCCGACGTCGAGCTCGAGGGATTGCGGGACGAGCGTCCGCGGCCAGGCATGCTCGTGGCGGCGGAGCGTCTCCGCGGCGACGCCGTCGAGGCCGATGCCCCCGATCCGGCTCGGTGTCCGGGCGAAGCACTCGTCGATCAGGTCCTGCGCCAGCCCGACCGCCTCGAAGATCTGCGCGCCGCGGTAGCTCTGCTGCGTCGAGATCCCCATCTTGCTCATCACCTTGAGCAGGCCCTTGCTGGCGGCCTTGACGAACAGCGCGTGGAGTTTCTCGCGCGGGAGATCGGCGGTGATCATCCCCTCGGCCTGCATCTGGTCGATCGTCGCGAACGCGAGGTAGGGATTGACCGCCCCGGCGCCGTATCCGGTGAGGAGGGCGAAATGGTGGACTTCGCGGGCCTCCGCCGTCTCGACGACCAGCCCGCAGCGCGTGCGCGTCCCCGCGCGGACGAGGTGATGGTGGATCGCACCGGTCGCCAGCAGCGCCGGCAGTGCCACCCGGTCGCGGTCCACGCCCCGGTCGGAGAGGACGAGGATCGTCGCCCCCGCGGCCAGCGCCGCCGACGCCTCGCCGCGCAGCTCCTCGAGCCGCCGCCGCATCCCCGCCGGGCCGTCGGCCGCGGGAAAGACCAGCGACAGCGTCCGCGCCACCAGCCCGGGGCGGTCGAGCGCCTTGATCCGCGCGCACTGGGCGTTGGTCACGACCGGGGTCTCGAGGCGCAGCAGCCGGCACTGCTCCGGGGTGGTCGCGAGGAGATTCCCCTCGGCACCGATCGTCGTCACCAGCGACGTGATGATCTCCTCGCGGATCGCGTCGAGGGGCGGATTGGTGACCTGCGCGAACAACTGCTTGAAGTAGTTGGCAAGGAGCTGCGGCCGGTCGGAGAGCACCGCCAGCGGCGTGTCGTTGCCCATCGACCCGACCGGCTCGGCGCCGTCGGTGGCCATCGGCCCGAGGATCACCTTGAGGTCCTCGAGCGTGTAGCCACAGGCGCGCTGCAGTTCGAGGAGGCTCGCGCGCTCCCCCGCCACGCCGGCGGCGTGCCAGGGATCGACGGCGTGCGGCGCGGAGGCGTCGTGGGGCTGCGGATCGCCGTCGGGGCCGACGGCGGCCGCCGGCGCCCCGGCGAGGCAAGCGCGCGAGGCCGACAGCTTCGCCGCCTCGGGGGGATCGGGCAGGTCGTCGAGCCGCACCTGCCCCGACCGGATCCACTCGCGCCACGGCCGGGCCGTCGCCAGACGGCGCTTGATCTCCTCGTCCTCGACGATCCGCCCCTCGCGGGTGTCGACGAGGAACATCCGCCCGGGGCGGAGCCGTCCCTTGCGCACCACCTGCGCCGCCGGCAGGTCGAGGACGCCCGACTCGCTCGCCAGGACCACGAGCCCGTCCTTCATCTGCCACCAGCGCCCGGGGCGGAGCCCGTTGCGATCGAGAGTCGCCCCGATCCGCGAGCCGTCGGTGAACGCGATCGCCGCCGGACCGTCCCATGGCTCGACGAGGCAGGCCTGGTACTCGTAGTAGGCCTTGAGGTCGTCGGCGAGGCCGGCATGGCCGCTCCACGGCTCGGGGATCAGCATGCTGATCGCCTCCTCGATCGGGCGTCCGGCCTGGACGAGCAGTTCGAGGACGTTGTCGAGCGTCGCCGAATCGCTGCCCCCGGGGCGGACCACCGGGGTGATCTTCGCCAGGTCGGGGCCGAACACCGGATGGTCGAGGAGGCGCTCGCGGGCGTGCATCCAGTTGATGTTGCCGCGGATCGTGTTGATCTCGCCGTTGTGGGCGATGTAGCGGAACGGGTGGGCAAGATCCCAGGTCGGGAAGGTGTTGGTGCTGTATCGCTGGTGGACCAGCGCCAGGCAACTGGTGAGCCGCTGGTCGGAGAGGTCGGGGTAGTACCTCGCGACCTGGTCGGCCAGCAGCAGCCCCTTGTAGATCACCGTCTTGCTCGACAGCGAGCAGACGTAGATGAAGGTCTGGCCGACGAGCCCGAGGTGCCCCAGCTCGATCTCGAAGCGGCGCCGGACGACATACAGCTTCCAGTCGAAGTGCTCGCGGCTCGTCTTCGCCCCCCGACCGACGAACGCCTGGCGGACGGTCGGTTCGACGTCGCGCGCGGTGCCGCCGATCGGGCGATTGTCGGTCGGCACGGTGCGCCACCCGAGGAGCTCCTGCCCCTCCTCGCGGCACAGCCTGGCGAACAGCTGCTCGGCACTCTCCTGCTCCTCGACATCGGGCGGCAGGAAGACGTTGCCGACCGCCCAGTCGCCCGGCTTGGGGAGCCGGATCCCGGCCTGCGGCGCGACGGCCGTGAAGAAATCGTGCGGTGTCTGCACGAGGATTCCGGCGCCGTCGCCGGTCAGCGGATCACAGCCGCAGGCCCCGCGGTGGGCGAGGTTCTCGAGCAGCTCGAGCCCCTGCCGAACCACCTGGTGGCTGCGGCGGCCGTGCATCTGCACGACGAACCCCACGCCGCAGGCATCGTGCTCGTAGGCGGGATCGTAGAGGCCCTGGGCGGGAGGCGGAGCGGGGCGACGCGATGGCATGGCGAACTCGCAGGGCCAGGAGGGTCGTCGGATCGTGGTGTCGGGCGGGAGGGGAAGGGGCCCCCGGTTCACCGGCGGACGAGAGGCGTCGGCCGGAGCACCGGGGATCAGGCCGTGGCAGGCGCCGCGGCCCCGGGGACGGCTGCCGCGACCTTCGCCGCGGCGCGGCGCGCGGCGGGTGCGGCGTCGGCGTCGCGCCGCGCGGCACGCGGCGGAGGGAATCCGTCGCCGACGTTCTCGCGAAGCAGGGCGATGAACCGCTCCACGGTGTGCGCCAGCGGCTTGCCCCGGCTGCGGACGATGCCCAGCGGCCGCACCAGCTCGGTGGGTGTCGCAGGGTTGTCGGAACGCCCGGGGAGCGGCTTGAGCGGTGCGAGGCGAACGGCCACGAGCGTGCCGGCGGCCAGCTCGCGCCCGATCGTCGGCTCGGGGAGGAGCGACACGCCGGCGTCGATCTCCACCGCCCGCTTGATCGCCTCGATGTTGTCGAACGCCATCACGACCCCGGGCGCGGCGTCGTGGGCGACGAGGGCCCGGTCGATCTCGTGGCGGATCACCAGGTCGGCGTCGAAACCGACCATCGCGACGCCGTCGAGCTCGCCGAGCGACACCTCGACCCGATCGGCGAACGGATGGCCGGGAGCGCAGACGAGCACCATCGGCTCGTCCCGCCACGGCTCGGCCTCGAGCGAACGCGTGCTGCGGGGGTAGCTGACGATGCCGATGTCGGCCTGGCCGTTCTCCACCGACTCGAGCACCCGCTCCGGATGGAGGTACTCGAGTCGGACGTTGGCCCGCGGGTGACGGCTCGTGAACTCCTGCACGTGGCGGCTCATGAGGTGCAGGCCGACGGAGTAGATCGCCGCCACACGGACCCGCCCCGCCACCTCTTCCCGCAGGCTGCGCACCTCGTCCTCGAGGGCGTCGTATTTGGCGATCAACTTGAGGCAGCCATCGAAGAACACCTGCCCCTCTTTGGTGGGCACAAGCGGCCGGCGTGAGCGCTCGATGAGCTGGACACCGAGGCGGCTCTCCAACTGCCCGACGACCTGACTGGCCCCCGACTGCGAGATGCCGTTGTCCTCGGCCGCCCGCGAAAAGCTGCGACGGGCGACGATGTCGCAGAAGATCTTCAGCGACTTCAGGTTCACACCCGGAGCGGGCCCGGCTGAGGCGCCTTTGGCAGCGTGTTCCGTACCGTCGCGTTCAGTCACCGTGCCACTTCCCGCTGTGCCGCCGGCAGCCCGCTTCAAGGTGAAACCGACCCCGCCATCGCAGACCGGACCACTACCGCCACAGGTCAATCACAATTGCAAATGATTCTGCGTCGCTTCATTCGGAAATCAAATGGAGTGTAGGTTCGGAATTCTTCCCGTCAAGGAGCTGCAATCGGCAGAAAGCAATAACCCAGAACTCCCATCTCACCCATTCGTGCGGTTTGCGTGGCTGCGGAATCTTCGGAATCGGAAAAGTTTGCAGGACCGGTATCTCCGGGCCCGATTCCCGCTGATACGTCCGCGGCGTGTGCACCGGAAACACTTCCGCCGCCGCGCCCACCGTGGAGGCCTGACGCCGGCTGGAGAGGTGGCAGTTCCGCCCAGCGGCACTGGAAGGCCATGCGACTCCCCCTCCTCCTGGCGCTCCTCGGTGCGGTCATCGCCAGCATGGTGCCGGCGCTGGCGGACAACGTGCGCATCCGGGAAGCCGACGCGATTTCGTCCCGGACATGGTCCGGGAGCCGCCCGGCGGCAGAGCGTGTGCCGGCCATGCCGTCGCCCGAGGACCTGCCGGCGGACGACGCCGAGGCGGAGGCGTTGCTGGAGGCGGCGATCGACGCCGCCGTCGAAGCACGCCTCGCCGGCATCCCGCGGCCGCGCTACATCCCGGCGACCGATCTGGCCGGACCGCGCGGCCTCGTTCTCTTCAAGGAGCCCCCGGACAGCGGCGGCTTTCCCTTCGCGCTGGCGATCGGCGGGTTTCTCCAGCTCCGCTGGCTGGAGTTCGCCCGCGGCACGACCGAGTGGACCAACGCCGCCGGCACGACGCTGCCCGTGCGGAACCTCAACGTCTTCTCCCTCAACCGCTATCTGCTGTCGTTCACCGGCCATGTCGTCGACGAACGGCTGCTGTACGCGTTCGCGATCTTCGGCACCTCCAATCCGGGCATCCAGTCGGGCGTCGTGCCGATCGGGATGGTGGGGTGGAAATTCGGGCCCGAAGCGATCCTCGGCGGCGGCATGACGATCGTGCCGGGGACGCGCGAGTGGGTCGACTCCAACTCCTGGACCGTGGGAGTCGACCGGAGCATGGCCAACACCTTCTTCCGCCCCGGGTACAGCCCCGGGGTGCTGGCTCTCGGGGCGCTGTTCGAGGAACGGTTCCACTATCAGGCGGGCATCTGGAACGCGATCGACGGCAGCGCCGGTGGAGTGCTGCGACGCGGCACGTCGATGGCCTTCGCCGGCAACGTCTGGTGGGAACCACTGGCGCCGTTCGGCCTCGGCTTCGGCGACATGGAGCACCACGACGAGGCGGCGGTGCGCGTCGGCACCAGTGGCACCTACGCGCGCACCTACGCGCAGATCCTCCCCACCCTCAATCCTGAAAACACGATCGTCCGGCTGTCCGACGGCACGCCGCTGGCCGCCGCGGGGGCGCTCGGCCCCGACAGCCAGGTCGACGCCTACCGCTACCACCTGTCGAGCGTCGACGCCGGTTGGAAGTGGCGCGGCGTCGGGCTCGGGTTCGAGTACTACTTCCGGATGCTCGACGACTTCACCGGCAGCGGCACGTTCACCCGCTCGAGCGTCTTCGACCACGGCGGGATGGGCTACCTGTCGTGGTGCTTCCTGCCGCGCCGCGCCGAAGTCTACGGCCGGTCGAGCGTGGTCACCGGGCCGTTCGGCACCGGGCAGGAGTACGGCGGCGGCCTCAATTGGTACGTCAACGGCTCGCGGCAGGGCCGGTTCACGGTCGAGGCGCTGTCGATCCTCCGCAGCCCCACGCAGGCGATCCTCTATCCGTACCGCGCCGGTGCCACCGGCACGGCGATCCAGACGCAGTTCATGATCGTGTTTTGATTCGGCGCCTCCTGGAGCTCGACCGTGGCCGCCTTCCGACACGACCGGGGCCCGACCGATGACCACCACACGGCGTGCCGCGTGGCCGGCGCCGTCCGCCGCGTGGCGGCGTGGGCACTCGTCGTCGCCACGATCCTCGCCGCCGGCGGGGCGGCGTTCGCCTTCGTCGAGCGGTCGGCACGCCACGAGCTGGACGCCATCTTCGGTCGCCCCGGGGTGCCGATGGCCGACGTGGTCGGACTGGCGGAGGTCGTCCGCTTGGCCGGCGGCGTGCGCGTCGAACAACCCTTCCGGTCCGAGCGCGACGGACTCGACGGCGTCCAGGTGCGCACCGCCACCTGGAAGGTCGTCCCGGCGGCGGCCGACTGCCGCTGGCGGCTCGTCGCCGCCGCGGACGACGGTTCCGCGGCGCGCGTGATCCGCTCCGGAACGCTCGACCCACGGCGCGCCCGCGATTGGACGTTTCTCGAGATCCCCTTCGCACCGGTCGCCGACAGCAGCCGCCGGCGGCTGTCGCTGGTGATCGACGGTCCGGCGGACGACCCAGGGGCCGCGCTCGGGATTCCGCTGTTCACTCCCACCACCCCCCATCCCCCGGCCGTCGTCACCGGCAGCGGCCCGGCCGCAGGCTGCCTCCACCTGATGCTGCTCTATCCGGAGGGGGAACCGCGCCGATGACGCCCCCTCCCTCGACAGAGCCCCTGCCGCCATCGCCCACGGCGACGGCGCATGGCGGACGATCGTTCGGATCGGACCTCCACCGGGTGCTCCTCCATCCGTTCACCGCCTACCTGGCGGCGACGACGGCCGCGGTCGTCGTCCTCTTCGCGCGGGCACCGCGCCCGTACGTCGTCCCGCAGCTGTTCGCCGAGGACGGCATGTGGAGCTCGCTGGTCCACACGCGCGGCTTCCTCCACGCCGCGTTCCACGGCCGGCCGGAGAGCGACTACACGATCCTCGGCAACATCCTCCTCCTCGAGGCGGGGACGGCCTGGTGCCACCTCGTCTTCGGTGGCGATCCCCTGGAGTACGCGCGGAGCTGCGCGCTGGTGAGCTACGTGTTCGTCGCGGCGGTGGTCTCCCTCCCGGTGCTCCTCCTCCGGCACCGCCTCCCGCCCCCGTTCCTCGCCGCGCTGTGGCTGGCCGGCTGTGTCCTACCGCTGGGGATCCACGACCGGACGTTCTCCGGGTTCGAGATCCTCGGCCGCGTCTCCAACGCCGGTTTCGTCTGCCTCTACGCCGCGTTTCTCCTCGTCTGGCACCGGACCACCGCCGCGCCGCGCGGGGCGCGGCTCGCCGCGGTCGATCTCGGCCTGCTGGCCTGCATCACGACCAATCCGATCTGCGCCGCCGTCCTCCCCGCCGCCGTCTGGCCGCAGGCCCGCGCCGTGTGGCGCGGGCGGCGGACGGCAGCGGACGTCGCCCGCGATCCGGCCGTCGTCGGCCTCGTGCTGCTCGCCGCGGCCGCCGCCGGCCTGTGCGGTCTTCCCAACCCGTGGAAGATCCGCCCCCGCGAGCCGGTGCCACCGCTCGACGTCGCCGGGATCGTCGAGATCGCCCTCGCCCGCAGCACGCTCTACCCGGTGCTGTGGCCGGTCTACCGCCATCTGGGCACGGGCCTCGTGCTCGCCGCGACCGTGCTCGTGGTGGCGCTGGTCGCGCGCGTGTCGACGCCGCACCGGCGGATGGTGTACCTCGGCGGCGGCGCGCTGCTGGCGCTGGTCGCGGCGGTCCTGGTCTTGTTCCGGCCGGAGCTCGGCACGCACCTGCGGGGCTACGACGGCACCTTTCCCGACCGTTACTTCCACGGCCAGAACCTCGTCGGCGTGGCCCTCCTGGTGACCCTCGCCGCCGACGTCTCCCGGCGCGCCCTGCACCGGCGGTGGTTGCGGCACGTCCCCCTGGCGCTGGTCGCCGCCTGGATCGTGGCGGCCGTGCTCCACGAGCCTCCGTGGCGGCTCGCGCCGTCGCAGACGCTCCGGCCGGAGGGGAGGCTGTTCGCACTGCGCGCGGCGCGCGCGGTGACCGCCGGGAGCTTCGTCGACGAGCGGTTCGCCCCCGACCCCGACGGCCGGTTCGTCCTCATTCCCAATCCCGAGGGCACGCCGAAGAAGTTCGTCTTCCCGCGGGAGCCGTTGATCCGTGCCCTGGCCGCGCGGGGCTATGCGGTCGCCGGCGCAGCGAATCCGCCGCTGCCTCGCTGACCCCGACTCACGTTGACACGGCCCCCCGGGCCCCCTACCGTCCCGCTTCCCTTTTTTCGAATCCCTGCCATGCCCGCCACCCGTACCCGCCGCCGGCTCCGCTGGCTCGCCTGCCGGGCGATCGCCTGGGGCATCTGCCTGGGGGCGCTCGTGTCGGCGGTCGGCATCGCCTTCCGTGGCATCGAGGCCCAGGCGCGCGGAGCGCTGGCCGAGCGGCGGGCAGGGCGGGCGCCACCCGACGGCGAACTGCTGGCGATTGTCGGCACCCCGCTCCCCGACCTGCCGCTCGCCCCCGGCACGACGATCGAGCAGCCACTGTGCGCGCTCCGCGACGGATTCTGCGGCGTCCGAGTCGAGGCCCGCGCGGTGCCCACGGGCCCGCCGTCCGGGGAGATCATCTGGCGGATCGTCGCGACCGACGTTCCCGCGGGCGCGAAGCGCCGCCTCGCGTCCGGAACGCTCGATCTCGCCGCGGCGCGGGAGACGGGCTGGTTCGACATCCGGTTCGCGCCGCTGCCGATGAGCGGCGGCGGGCGCTACGCCCTCAAGCTGCTCGTACCGGCCGAGCTCGGTGGGCCGACGCCGGCACTCGCGCTCTACAGGTCGCCCGAGGGGCGCGCGACACCGGTGATCACCGGGCCGACACCCGACACGCCCCCCACGGTCTATCCCCTGGGGACGGCACTCCACCTCCGGCTGAGCTACGCCACGGCCCCGGAGCCGGCACCATGATCCCGCTTCGGCCACTCCGGTGCGGTACCGGCGCGCCGTTTGCCGGCCTCGTCGTCGAGCACGTCTGGGACGTGCTCCGCGGACCGTCGTTTCGGTTCGTCGCCGCGACCGCCGCCGCATTCGTCGTGTTCTTCGCCCGTGCACCCGGGCCGTGGGTCAACCCCGTGTTCTTCGCCGAGGACCGCGACTGGACGACGCTCCTGGTGACCCACGGCTTCTGGCACACGGCGTTCCACGCGCGTCCCGACTATGCCGTCCTCGGCAACGTCGCGGTGCTTTGGGGAGGGATGCGGCTGTGCGACCTGGCGGGCGACGACGTTCTCGCGATCCCCCGCTACCAGGCGCTCGTTTCGTACTGCGCTTTCGCGCTGGTCGTCTCACTGCCGGTGCTCCTCCTCCGCCGCCGGCTTCGTCCCGCGGCGCTGGCCGCAGTCTGGCTGCTGGCGGTGTCGATGCCGCTGGGCATCCATTCCGGCTCGTGGAGTGGCTACGAGATCCTCGGCCGCGCCATGAACGTCGGCTTCGCGGCCCTGTTCGTGGCCTTTCTCCTGGTGTGGGTGCGTCTCACGACGCACCTCCGGCCGGCCCGTGCCGCGGTGATCGACGCCGGCCTGGCCACGTGCGTGCTCACCAACCCGATCGCCACCGCCCTCCTGCCGGTCGCCGCCTGGCCGGCGCTGCGGCGGCTCGCACCGGTCCGCGACCGGGCCGGCCTCCGCACCGCGGCGCTGGCGATCGTCCGCGATCCGGCGGTCTGGACCCTCGCCACCGCCGTGCTCGCCTGCCTCGCCGGCAACGGCATCCCCACGACAGTGGCGCACGGCGACCGGGCCGCGCTGGCGCCGCCGATGCCGTTCGACCGGGCGATCGAATGTGGCCTGGCACGGAGCCTGTTCTACTCGCTCTCCTGGCCGGTGTACCGCTGGCTCAACACCGACCGCACGGTGGCGCTGGCAGCGCTGGCCCTGTGGCTCACGTGGCGCTTCGGCCTCCCGCGCCACCGCTGGCTGTATGCCGGCGGCCTCGGCCTGCTGGCGCTCACGTCGGCGACGCTGGTCTTCAAGCGCCCCGAGCTGGCCGCCCACCTCGGCGACTACCGGACGACGTTCCCCGACCGCTACTTCTACGCGCAGTATCTCGTCGGCCTGCCGTTGATGGCCGCCTTCGCCAGCGATCTCCAGACACGCCTGGCCGCTCGGCCGTTCCTGGCACGGCTGCCGCTGGCGGCACTGTTCGGCCTGGCGGCGCTGGCGGTCTGCCGGGAACCCCCCGGGACGGTCGCCGCCTCGCAATTCATCGTCGACGACGACGGCTGGTTCCGGCGTGCGGCCGCCCGGACCGTCTCCCTCGGCGCGTGGCGCGGCGTTGACGGCAAGCTGGCCGTCGACGGCGCCTTCGTCGGCATTCCCGCCCATCCGTCGATGCCGAGGGAGATCCTCCTCCCCCGTGCCGCAGTCGAGCGCGCCGTCGCCCGCGCGGCCCCGGCGCGGCTCGCCGGTCGCCACGCGGCCGCCACCCCCCCACGCTGACCTCGCCGGAACCGCCCCCGTGCCCGCCACCCACGCCGTCATCGGAGGAGGCTTCTACGGCTGCCTGCTCGCCGAGCGGCTGGCCCACGGCGGCGCCGGCGTGGTCCTCTTCGAGCGCGAGGGCGACCTCCTCCTCCGCGCGTCGCTGGCCAACCAGGCCCGCGTCCACGGCGGCTACCACTACCCGCGCAGCCTGCTCACCGGCCTGCGCTCCCGCGCCAACCTGCCGCGCTTCCGCGCCGAGTTCGCCGACTGCATCGACGACTCGTTCACGATGCTCTACGCCGTCGCCGCGCGCCACTCGCACGTCACGGCGCGGCACTTCGCCGGGTTCTGCCGGCGGATCGGGGCGCCGGTGAGCCCGGCGCCGCCGCACCTGGCGCGGCTCTTCGACCGCGACCTGGTCGAGGCGGTGTTCACGGTCGAGGAATGGGCGTTCGACGCCGTCGCCCTGCGCCGCGCCTGCCACGCGCGCCTCGCCGCGGCGGGGGTCGCCGTCCGGCTGGCGACCGAGGTCACGGGGCTGGGCCGTGCGCCGCGCGGCGGGGTGACGCTCGCCTCGCGCGGGCCCGACGGCGCCGGGGTCGCCCGGTTCGAGCGTGTCTACGCCTGCGCCTACTCCCGGCTCAACCTGCTCCTCGACGCCGCCGGCGTGGCCCCGATCCCTCTGCGCCACGAGGTCGCCGAAGTCGCCCTCGTCGAGGTCCCCGACGAGGTCCGCGGTCTCGGCGTGACGGTGATGTGCGGCCCATTCTTCTCGGTGATGCCGTTCCCGTCGCGTGGCCTCCACTCCTTCACCCACGTCCGCTACACGCCCCACACCAGCTGGACCGACGGCCCCGGTGGCCTGCTCGACGGCCACCGCTACCTGGCCGAGACGGCGCCGAAGTCACGCTTTCCGCTGATGCAGCGTGACGCCATCCGCCTCCTCCCGGTGCTGGCCGGGTGCCGGCAGGTCGACAGCCTGTGGGAGATCAAGACGGTCCTCCCCGCCAACGACCGCGACGACGGCCGCCCGATCCTCCTCGAGCACGACGTCGGCCTGCCGGGCCTGTCGTGCATCCTCGCCTCGAAGCTCGACAACGTCTTCGACATGCTCGACGCCATCCCGCTCGACGCCGCCCCTTCCCTGCGGAGGGCCGCATGACCGCTCCACGGGCCAGCTTCCTCTCGGTCGTCGCCCTGGTCGACAACGACGCGCCGCGCCTCGACGCGTTCGTTGCCGAGGTCCTCGCGGTCCTTGCGGCCACGGCCGCCGACCACGAGCTGATCCTCGTCGACGACGGCTCGGCCGACGCGAGCGCCCGCGAATGTGCCGCGATCCTCGCGCGCCACGAGTGCGTCCGCGTGCTGCGCCTCTCGCGCCGCCACGGCCCCGACGTCGCCGTCACCGCCGGCCTCGACTCGGCGCTCGGCGACATGAGCGTCGTGATGGCGGTGGCCACCGATCCGCCGGCGCGGATCCCCGATCTGGTGGCGCTGGCCGCCGGCGGCGCCGACATCGTCATCGGGACCACCGGCGCGCGGGGCCGCTCGCTCCCGCGGCGCATGGCCTGGAATCTGTTCCACCACGTCTTCCGGCGGGCGACGGGGTTCGATCTCGTGCGCGGCGCCTCGACCCTGCGCCTGTTCAACCGCCGGGCCCTCAACGCCCTCACGCGCCACCGCCAGAAGACCGTCCACCTCCGCCTCCTCGGCTGCTCGGTCGGATTCCGCACCGCGACGCTCGATTACGAGCCGACCGGGCCGGCGCGGCTGCGCCCGTGGCTGGGCACGCTCGGCGAGGCGGTGTCGATGCTCGTCAGCCAGTCGCCGGCGCCGCTCCGCCTCGTCAGCTGGCTCGGCGGGTTCGCCAGCCTCCTCAACGTCGGCTGCATGGCCTGGGTGGTGGCGGCCAACCTCTGGAAGGACCGGGTCGTCGAGGGGTGGACGACGCTCTCGCTGCAGCTGGCGGTGATGTTCTTCTTCCTGTTCACGACGCTGGCGGTGATCGCGGAGTACCTCGCCCACGCCTTCGAGGAGGTGAAGGACTGCCCGCTGTACCACGTCGCCGAGGAGGCTTCGTCGTCGACGGCGTTGACCGACGCCCGGCGCCGCAACCTCTGCTCGCTCGCCGCCGCCGGCGCCCCCGTGCCGACCCCCGAGGACGCCCGTGAATCCGCCCCCGCACGCCGTGCCGCCTGACCTCCGCGCCGTCGATCCGGCCGCCGCCGCTGCCTGGGCCGTCCCGGAGCACGACGCCGTCGTGCTCGCCGAGCGCCGTGGCCGCCGCGCCGTCTGCCTGTTCGTGATCGACGAGGGGGAGCGCCTCCACGGCCAGCTCGAGCGGATGCGCCACGTCGACCACCCCCTCGACGTGATCGTCGCCGACGGCGGCAGCCGCGACGGCTCGACCGATCCCGGTCGCCTCGCCGCGGCCGGCGTCCGCGCGTTGCTCGTGAAGCGCGGCCCCGGCCGGCTCTCGGCTCAGATGCGGATGGGTTTGGCCTGGTGCCTCGGCGCGGGCTACGACGGCGTCGTCGTGATGGACGGCAACGGCAAGGACGATCCCGCGGCGCTGCCGCGCTTCGACGCGGTGCTGGCCGACGGCGTCGACCACGTGCAGGGCTCGCGCTACCTTCCCGGGGGCTGCGGCATCAACACGCCGCTCGCGCGGCACCTGGCCGTCACACTCGTGCACGCCCCGGCGGTGAGCCTCGCCGCCGGCCGCCGCTACACCGACACCACCAACGGCTTCCGCGGCTACTCGCGGCGCCTCCTCCTCGACCCACGGGTGGCGCCGTTCCGCGACGTGTTCAGCGGGTACGAGCTCCACTACTACCTCGCGATCCGTGCCGCCCGGCTCGGCTTCCGCGTCGAGGAGATCCCCGTGACCCGTGCCTATCCGGCCCGCGGCGCGGTGCCGACGAAGATCCGCGGCCTCCGCGGCAACCTCGCCGTCCTCGGCACGCTGGCCAGCGCCTGCCTCGGCCGCTTCGATCCGCCGTGCGGCCGCCGGGCCGCCTGACGTTCCCCCCCGGAGTCCATCGATGGGAGACGCCCTCGTCGGCAGCACCGGTTTGGTCGGTGGCACGCTCCTCCGCCAGCGCCGGTTCGCCGACTGCTACCGCTCGACCGACATCGAGCGGATCGCCGGCCGGCGCTACGAGACGATCTGGTGCGCGGGGGCCCCGGCCGAGAAGTGGAAGGCCAACCACGACCCGGCCGCCGACCGGGCCAACCTCGCCCGGCTCGTGGCAGCGCTGGTCGCCGCGGAGGCGCGGCGCGTGGTCGTGATCTCGACGGTCGACGTGTTCGGGGATCCCAGCGGCGTCACCGAGGCGGACGAGCCGTCGCAGGCGACCGCCTACGGCCGCCACCGCCTCGAGCTCGAGCGCGCCCTGGCCGCGCGGTTTCCCGCGCTCGTCGTGCGCCTGCCGGCGCTGTACGGCCGCGGCCTGAAGAAGAACGCCGTCTACGACCTGCTCCACGGAAACCAGCCGGAGAAGATCGACTGCCGCGCCCGCTACCAGTTTTACGACCTCGAGCGCCTCGCCGCCGACGTCGACCGGGCGCGCTTGGCGGGGCTGTCGCTCGTCCACCTGGCGACCGAGCCGGTGTCGATGGCGGCGGTCGCGCGCCATGCGTTCGGCATCGAGTTTGCCAATTGCCTGCCCGGCAAGGCGCCCGCCTACGACTTCCGCACCCGCCACGGCGAGGTCTTCGGCCGCAGCGGTCCCTACGTCGCCGGCGCCGCCGAGGTGCTCGACGGGATCCGTGCCTTCGTGGCGGTCGAGCGGAGCCTGCGCCGATGCGCGTGAGTGGCTGCGGACCACATCAGCGGCCGCCGGAAGCGGCCGAAGGCGACCCGGGAGACCCTCGGCGTTTCCCGCGGTCGCCACAGTGGACAAAGGCCACGGAGGGCTTTGTCCACGGGAAGCTGAGCGCGTCGCAGATCGCCTGGCCCCCCGGGGCCGACGCCGAGGCCGCCGCGCTGTTGGTCGCGCACGGGATCGCCGGGGTCGAGCTGGTGCCGGCGCGCGTCTGCGAGCGCCCCTGGGAGGCCGACGGACGCCGCGTCGCCGCGGTCCGCCGGTTCTGGGAGGAACAGGGCCTGCCGATCGTGGCGCTGCAGGCGCTGCTCTTCGGGCGCGACGGGATGGCGCTGTTCGGGTCGGAGGGACCGCGGCAGCTCCTCGCCGACCACCTCGCGGGGATCGTCGACCTGGCGGCCGGGCTCGGCGCGGAGTCGCTCGTCTTCGGCGCGCCGCGCCAGCGCCGCCGCGGCACGCTGGACGTGGCGACGGCGACGGCGATCGCCGTGCCGTTTTTCCGAACGCTGGCCCGGCGCGCCGCCGACCGGGGCGTGTGGCTGTGCCTCGAAGCCAATCCCCCGGACTACGGCTGCGACTTCCTCACCGCGTCGCGCGACGTGATCGACTTCGTGAGCACCGTCGCGGCGGACGGTCTCGGTGTCCACCTCGACACCGGTGGGATGCACCTCGCGGGGGAGTCGGCGGCGGCCGTGATCGCGGCGGCCGGGCCGCGCTGGCGGCACGTCCATGCCAGCGAGCCGCACCTCGTGCCCCTCGGCGACGGCGGCACCGACCACCGCGCGGTCGCGCGGCTGCTCGCTGCCGCCGCCTACGACCGGTGGGTGTCGGTCGAGATCGGCCCGCCCGGGGAGGGAGAGGACTGGCGGGCGCGCCTCGGCCGCGGGCTCGCCGCCGCCGCGGCGGCCTATGCACAGGAGGGGGAAACCAACGTTTTCCCCCCGCCGCAGGCCGGGGTATGATCGGCGGTTTCCCCTCCGGAACCAGCCGCACGAGGAAGCGTCGCGCCGTGCCCAGTCCCCCGAGCGTCTCCAGGGCGCAGCAGAAGGCGATCCAGAAGGCCGACACGCTCGTCGAGGCCCTCGGCTGGATCCGCAAGTTCCGCGACACGACGACCGTGATCAAGCTCGGCGGCAGCGTCGTCGAGCATCCCGAGTCGCTTCGCCACCTGCTGCTCGACATCGTCTTCATGTCGACCTTGGGGATGAAGATCGTCGTCGTCCACGGAGGCGGCAAGGCGATCAGCCGGGCAATGGACGGCGCCGGGATCACCCCGCGTTTCGTCCAGGGGCGGCGCTACACCGACGAGGCGACGCTGGCGATCGTCGAGCAGGTGCTGGCCACCGATCTCAACCACGAGCTCGTGGCGAGGATCGAGGAGTTCGGCGGCCGGGCGATGTCGCTCAACTTCCGCTCGACGAACGTCCTGTTCGGCGAACGGCTCACGCTTCCCGGCCCCGACGGTCCGGTCGACCTCGGCCATGTCGGCGAGGTGACGCGCGTCGACCGGCTGTCGATCGACAACCTCACCTACGCCGGCCAGGTGCCGGTGATCCCGTCGATGGCGCTGGGCCCCGACGGCGGCAGGCTCAACGTCAATGCCGACACCGCGGCGACGGCCGTCGCCGCGGCGATCGGCGCCGAGAAACTCGTCGTCCTCTCCGACATCCCCGGCGTGCTCCGCGACATCGGTGACCCGGAGAGCCTGATCCACTCCCTCACCGCCACCGAGGCGCGGCGATTGATCGCCGACGGCACGATCGCCGGCGGCATGATCCCCAAGATCGAGGGCTGCCTGGAGACGCTCGACCGGGGCGTGAAGAAGGTCCACGTGATCGACGGGCGGCTGCGGCATTCGCTCCTCCTCGAGATCTACACCACCAGCGGCGTCGGCACCGAACTGGTGCGCGACGACGTCGCCGCCGGATCACGCCCCGCGCAGCGCTGACCCCGACAGACCACTGCGGCCGGCGCACGGCGCGCCTGCCGCCGCGAGAGGAGGGTTTCCACCATGGCCACGATCGACGCCCCGTCGCCGGCACCCGCCATTGGCACCGTCACCCGTGCGGTCATCGACACCTTCGACCGCTACGTCGTCCCCAACTACCGGCGCTTCCCGGTGTGCCTGGTGCGCGGCAGCGGCTCGCGCGTCTGGGACGCCGAAGGCACCGAGTACCTCGACCTGTTTCCCGGGTGGGGCTGCAACCTCCTCGGCCACTGCCCCGAGCCGGTGGTCCGCGCCGTCCAGGAGCAGGTCGCGCGCCTGATCCACGTTCCCAACACCTGGTACATGGAGGCCCAGGGGGAGTGGGCCCGGCTGCTCTCCGAGCGGAGCTTCGGCGGCAAGGCCTTCTTCTGCAATTCCGGCACCGAGGCCAACGAGGCGGCGATCAAGCTGGTCCGTCTCCGCAGCGACGGCAAGCGCTACAAGCTCATCTCCTTTCGCGGCGGTTTCCACGGCCGCACGATGGGGAGCCTGTCGGCCACGGCGCAGCCGAAGTACCACGAGGGGCTCGGGCCGATGCTCCCCGGCTTCGCCTACGCCCCCCACGGCGACCTCGAGGCGGTCGAGAAGCTCGTCGACGACCAGACCGGCGGGATCCTCGTCGAGCCGATCCTCGGCGAGGGGGGCGTGGTGCCGCCGCCGCCGGGATTCCTCGAGGGGCTGCGCCGGATCGCCGACGCCCACGACCTGCTGCTGGTGTTCGACGAGGTGCAGTGCGGCTCGGGGCGGACGGGCACCTGGTTCGGCTACCAGCGGTTCGGCGTCACCCCCGACGTGCTGACGCTCGCCAAGAGCCTCTGCGCCGGCGTCGCCGGCGGCGGCATGCTGTGCCGCGCCGATCTCGCCGGCCACCTCCGGCCGGGGATGCACGCCGCCACCTTCGGCGGCAACCCGCTGGCTGCCGTGGCCGGGATCGCCGCGATCCGGATGATCGAGGAGGAGGGGCTGCTCGACCATGTCTCCGCCGCGGCGGCGATCTTCCGCGAGCGGCTCGAAGAGCTCCAGGAGCGCTGCGACGCGGTGGTGGCGGTCCGCGTGATCGGGATGATGATCGGCGTCGAACTGTCGATCGACGGGGCGCCAGTGGTCGAGCGGGCCCTCGAGAAGCGGCTCCTCGTCAACTGCACGCAGGGGCGGGTGATCCGCCTCCTGCCGGCGATGACGATCACGCCCGCCGAGATCCACGACGGCTGCGACCGGCTCGGTGAGGCGATCGTCGAGACCGCGGCCCGGGCCGGCCACGGGTGATCCGATGACGCGCCACCTCGTCGACGTCGAGGATCTCTCCGCCCACGAGATCGCGGCGATCTTCTCGATCGCCCGGGACCTCGAGACCAAGTACCGGGCCGGGCTGCGCGAGCCGCTGTTTCCCGGCCGCGTGCTCGCGCTGGTATTCGAGAAGCAGTCGCTGCGCACCCGGGCGAGCTTCGAGGCGGCGATGGCCCACCTCGGCGGCACGAGCCTGTTTCTCGGTGCCGACACCGGCTTCGCCACCTCGCGCGAGAGCATCGCCGATTACGGCCGTGTGCTCTCGCAGTATGCCGACGCGATCGTCTGCCGTAGCAAGGCCCACGACACGATCGAGGGCCTCGCGGCGGTGGCCACCGTCCCGGTGATCAACGGCCTCTCCGACCACAGCCATCCCTGCCAGGCGCTGGCCGACCTGTATGTGCTCGAACGCCAGGTGGGGAAGCTGGCGGGCCTGACGCTGGCGTTCGTCGGCGACGGCAACAACGTCGCCCGCTCACTGGCGGTGGCCTGCGGGCTGCTCGGAATGCGGTTCGTGCTCGCCGCGCCGCGCGGCTATCAATTCGACGAGGCATTCCGCAGCCATCTTCGCGCGATCCTTCCGCAGGCCGAGTGCCACGAGACGACCGACGCGGTCGCGGCGGTGACCGGGGCGGCGGCGGTCTACACCGACGTCTGGACGAGCATGGGCCAGGAGGGGGAACGGGCGAAGCGGACCCGTGACCTCGGCCCCTACCAGGTCAACGAACACCTGATGCGTCACTGCCCCGACGCGCTGTTCATGCACTGCCTCCCGGCGCGGCGTGGCGAGGAGGTGACCGACGGCGTGATCGACGGTGCCCGGAGCATCGTCGTCGAGCAGGCGGCGGCGCGGATGCACCTCCAGAAGGGGCTGCTTGCCTGGCTCCTCGGCCACCGCTGACGGCGGCGACCGTCGGCCGACCACAGTCGCAAGCGATCACAGTGCCGGGAAGGTGATCTTCGGCCACGATGGCTGCGGCGCCATGGGAATGAACTGTACGCCCGGCTGCGGAGGGGGAGGAGGAGGGACGACGATCTCCCGGACGGAGAAACCCGCCGGTGTGTTGAGTTCCCAGTTGGCGAGCAACTCCCAGGGAGTTCCCCGATTCCGCTCCCGGCAGCGCTCCAGGAGCCGGATCGCTTCGGCCGTGCGGTTACGAATCGCGAGGTTCTCACCGCACAACTGTGGACCGGGCCCGAGGAGAACCCGATTCGTCGGCGGTCGGAGGCCGTTCGGCTGCACCATCGCGTTGCAGATCGCGAGATACTCCTGGTAGCGGACGCTCATCGCGAGGAGGCGACCGCGAGTCAGGTCATACCAGGCCTGCCAACGACGCGAGGGTTCCTTGGCATATTCGTACTCCCAGTCGATGGCTGATATGAACGACGTCAAGGCCTCCTCCGCCATCTGCGCCGACTGCCGGATCGGTTGCACGGCCGCCGCCACATTGCTGGGTAACTCGACTCGAAAAACCTCGGGGCTGCAGTATCCCGGCGAGTAGATCCTGAAGGGATACACTGGCGTCTGCGGCGGCGCCAGGAATTGCAGTTGCGGTGTGGAGCGATCGGCCGACAGGTGTGTGCACCGCACGGCGTTCATCACGGCCATCCGCAATGGCGAGGCCCCCACGGCCTCGACGATTTCGTAGGCGCTGCCGTAGTCCGGCAGGTAGTCCTTCATCCGTTCGAGGTCGAATGGAGCGGTTTCCCCGGGTCGATCGAGGATCCTGAACGTACCGCCCGTTTGCAGGGCGAGGCGTGTCAATGAATACGGGCCGATACCGGCCATCAGCCGCTCCCGCAGCGGCCCGCCATACCATTGCCTGCCGTCAGCGACCAACACCCCTTCGTAGGCTCCCGCATCGTCGTCGTCGTCGAACCAGTAGGGAAGGAGCACCCGTTCCTGGAGGAAGCTGTCGGGGCCGCGGGTGACAGGAAGGAGAAACCGACCGTGGCCGGGTACGGTCCACGGTTGCAGTCCCCGATCGGTACCGAAGACGCTCGACGGCCCCACGACGTGGACGACGGTGCCGGTGGCGCGGCAGGCGGCGATCGCCTCTTCGAGAAGGCTGGTGTCGTCGCCCGACTCGTCAGTCCAGATGACGATGCGCAGCCTGTGGCGCCGCTTGACGTCATTGTGGAAGCGTTGCTGGAAGCGGATCACGACGGCAAGGACGGCCGACATCACGTTTTCACGGCCGCTCGGATCGATCGGCAAGTTCTCGATCGCTTTCAGGTTCGCATACGGGGAAAAGTCGGCCATCAGGTTGACCCCCGCCCCGAACGCGACGACCGCCGTCAATAGACGGCCGGGCTTTCCCGGCTTCGGCCATTCCGCCTTCACGAACGGCTCCAAGGTCTTGGCGAGTGATCGCCGGTCTTCCGTGAGACTGATGGAGGCGTCAAGTACCCAGGCGACGTATGTCTGGCCCTCTTCCAGATCGGTGCCGAGCATCCCGAGCAGGCCGTTCGCCGCGCCGGTGGCATCGGCGGCCGCGGTGATGCCCTCCGCCGGAGCCGTCGCAGCCTGGGGCTTGAAGCCCGTCCAGCGGGGACGGTCCGGCTTCGCCCGCTCTGCCACCACACCGAGCTTCGTGGCGGTCGGTGAAAACTCGCGATTCAGGATCTCCGTTCCCGGGAGATCTGCCATCAACGCCGTCGAGGAATCGCGCGGCGGCAGATCCAAAGCGACCGCGTCCAGGGCCGACGCCGGATCGGAGGCCACGTCGCCGACGGACATCGCTTCGGCGACTTCGGCAATCGCCACGTCCGACATGTCGCCCGCAACCCCGAGGTCCACGGTGGACTCGATCGCGACGTCCGGGGCCACCGAGGCAGATCCCAGATCGATGACGAACCGGGGGCCGACGAGGCCCGATGGCATGAAAGTCGCCAGAGCGAGCACGAGCAGCACCGCCACATGAAACACGAGGCTCACGACCCACGGCGGGGCGTTTTTCAGCGCGACCGGTACCCGGCTGCGGATCATCTCCGTCGCCCCGACGAGCCACTCCATCGCAGCCATCCGCCCACTCCTTCCCGATCCGGGTGTCACGGGTTCTCTCAACACTGCGATCGCTCGGTCCTCACATGAACTCATGCGGAATCCGTTCGCCGATCACGCCACGCAATGCCACGCCCCCCTCGGGAGGGTACCTGGCAAAAAGAAAATCGGCTTTCAGCGCCCCTCCGTCGGCGTGTCGGGACCGACGGCATCGCTGACTGGCCCAGCGAACGACGTCGTCACGGAGCGGGGGCCGCGAACACGTGCCGTGGTGGGGGAGCGTTTCGCCACTCCAGTGCGATCTCCCGTTCGGCCTCAGCCCGAGGGCTGATCGTGCAACCTGGATGCCGACTGCCCGACAGGACGATCACCGAACCGGCGGATCGAGGCTCAGGATCTCGATCTTCGCGTACCGATCCTTCCCGACACACCGCACCGTGAACACCTGTCCCGCTGCGACCGGTTTTCCGCGAAGCTTCGTGAAATAGCGTTGCGGGTCGCGTTCGGCGTCGTCGCTCACCTCGACCAGAGAGTCGAATCCGACCGACTCCTCGTGCAGACCGGTCGGATGCTCTGCCACATCGACCAAGGCAAACATCGGTCCGCTCCCGTCGGCGGCCGTTTGCCCGCCAGCACGCATTCCTCCCGCCCGGACCGCGGAAGCCGGACCTGGATCCTCGAGCATCAGATCGCTTCCCCAGAAACCACGGACCTCGGCCCCTCGGTCAAGCGAAAACCGACTGTGTGCGACGCTGAAGTAGGCGCTTCCCACCTCCACGCCATGGCCGACGAGTTTCCGCGAGCCCGGCTCCGTCTGCACCGCCCATTTGATCCCGACGGTCGCGACAGGCTTCAGGACGATGTCGAGCCGCTGTAGTTTCTGCCCGCCAATGTCGTGTGGTTGGTGGTATTCCGCCCCGGGACACTCGGCGCGGACGAGGAACGTGCCTGGTGAGACGGCGTCGAAGCGATACTCACCTTCGTCGTTGGCAATGACGGCGTCCCAGTCGCAGATCCGCACGATCGCCTTTGCGGCAGGCCGGCCGTCCGGGAGCGACACCCTCCCGCCGACACGGATCGCATCCCGCGCGGTCAGTTTCCTCAACGAAAAAGTTTTGGAAGTTGTCACCTTCCCCATGGGAATCAAGACGTTCTGGTCGAGGCCCAGGCAGCCCGGCGCGCCGATCCGCACGCGGACCTTCCCCGACGACCGTGGAGCCGCGGTGACGAACACTCCGGAGTCGGGAACGACAACCCGACCGATCATCCCTTCGATGATCACTTGGTCCATGCGGACACCCGACGGAATCACGAGCTTGCCGATCATGAAGTTCGTGTCCCACAGGACATCGGCGTCGGCGGGCAGCAAGTGCTTCTTGATCCCCGCCACGTCACCGTTCCCGGCCAGTTCCGCGATCAACCCTCGATCCAGAGTGAAGGCCTTATCCGCCAGCTTCTCCAGACGCGGAGACAACGGCAAACCAGCGTCGCGGCGCGTTTCGATGACGAATCTCAGGAACGGACCGACGCCCTGTCCGCCCGCGGTGCTACCGAGGATCCGATCGCCCGTCGAATCGACAAGGACCATCGTCGGATAGCCGCCGCACCCGTATTTGCCCTCGATCGCCTTGTCTTCGACGGCCTTGACCCAGACGAAGTCACGAAGCGCCCCGCGAATCTCCGGATGGGGCAACGTATTGGCCTCGAATGACGTACAGAACCCGCACCAGGGCGCACTCATCATCACGAACATCGGCTGCGCTTGCTTCGCGGCCTTGGAGCGGGCGCTCTCGAGGTTTGCCTCCCAGGGCAGCCCCGCGGGCTCCGCGCCCATGGAAAGTGAGACGGCTGCACCGAGCGCCGCGAGAAGCGACCATGTGAACAGTGAACGTCCGACGAGCCGATCCAGCGTGTAACGCATGGCTATTCCTCTCCTCGGGAAGGCAGCGGGTCGATCGTGGAGTGCGGCCCACTGGCCACGATCGGCCAAATGACGCCACCCTTGCGCGGCTGGCGATCGAGTCTGCCAAGCCAACCGACCTCCCAGATGAACATGCGGAATCGGTTCGTGATTCACGCCACGATGATTGCCGCGCCACCACAGCGAGGGGTGCCGAAGGAGGTTCCGGCGGAGACCCCCCCTGACAGGTCAACTCCGCGGTGCACCGCTCGGACTCTCCAAACGGCACGACGAGCCTCGCCACCCGGGAGACACCGACTGCGTTCAGCGGCCGAGCAGCACGCAGGCCACGCCGGCGATGATCAGCACCGCCCCGGCGAACGTGCCCGGCGTCGCCTGCGTCTCGCGGAACAGCACCCAGGCGAAGATCACGGTGAACAGCGGATACGTCGTCTCCACCACGGCCGCGAGCGTGGCATTGCTTCCGCGCACGCTCGCCAGGATGCAGAGGTTGGCGGTGAGATAAACACTGACGCTCGCCGCCAGCCACCATGCCTCCCGGCCGCCGGCGGCGAGGAGCGCCAGGTCGCGGCGGAAGCCGCCGCCCAGGCACCCCATCGTCAGCGAGACGACGAGCCCACCGAGGGCCGCGGCCAGGAGCACCGTGGCGGTCGACACGGTCTTCAGGAGCCGCTCGGTAAGGACGTAATTCAGCCCCCACAGGATCGATGCGGCCACTGCAAACACGAACCACGGGCCGATGGATGGCATGGCACCTTCCTAAGGGCGTTCGGGCGCCGTGAAGACCGGGGGTCACGGATGTCCGCCGGACGCCGCAGCGCGAGCGGGGGCGCGGATGGCCTTCCTCGATGGCAGGGGGCGATCGCCCCCGCCCACCAAAGCCTATCCGCTACGCGCCGCTGCGGCGAAGCCATGCGCCGCCGGCCGCGGGGCGACCTCAGGATCCGACCACGCGGACACGTGTCCGCGGGTGATGGGCCAGCAGGTCGCTGTACAGGGGCACGACGCGCAACAGCATCCGCAGCGAGTGCTCGCTGCGGTTCCACAACTGATCGTCACGGCAGAGGGGGTGGATGTTCAGCGGAACCTCGAGCGGGATCCACTCGATCCCGAAACGCGGTGGCTCGATGACCGCGCCATCATGGCCGACGATCACTGCCGCCAGCCGACCGAGCCACGAGCGCTGCCGAGCCCGCCGCGGCGGTTCCACCGTCGTCGCCCGGTCGCACTCGAGGTGGAACCAGACCGTTTCCCAGGTCGGTCGCCCGCACACAACGCACGTGTCGGTCAGCACCATGCTCCCGTCCGCGATCCGGTCGCGGACGAATTCCACGGTCACCGGAAGGGTGTCCGGCTCGTCGATCGCGCCGCGCTCCATCGTCGTCCCTCCATGCCACGCCCCGCGTCGGAGAGGACCCACACTGCGGTTCCTCTCATGGTTATGGCGTGAAACGGAGCGAAAAGACGCCACGGGTCTGGCGGGCTTTTTCGCAAGGTTCACCCCCGCCGTCGAAGGGGTGTCGGTTTTCCGCCAAAAAACCCTTCTTCTGGGCGATTCCGGTGCGATTCGTGGGGTCACCTGGACGGGGGTGTAAACTGCGGAGGCCGTCGGAGAGATCGGGGGCTGATCAGCACCCGGCGGCCACCGTGACGCGCCGACTGCGTCCCGAGCCCCCGCCCGTGTGCCGGGGGCATTCCAGGATGGCGACGGTCGACGATCCACGGACGGCGCCGGCGTCCCTCGACACGCCGGCGCTGGTCACGCTCCTCTACCGTGAACTGCGGGCGATCGCCCGGCGGCGGCTGGCGGCCGAGCGCCACGCCCATTCCTGGCAGCCGACCGTGCTCACGCACGAGGCGGTCGAGCGGCTCCTCCGCGACAGCGGAGGCACTTCCTGGGACTGCCCGGGGCATTTCGTCGCAGCCGCGTCGCGGACGATGCGCCGGCTGCTCGTCGATGCCGCCCGGAAGCGGCGGTCGGAGCGCGCCGGAGGCGGGCTGACGCGGCACGACATCGCGCTGGGGGAAGTGGCGGCCGACGACCCGTGGGCCGAGGCGCTGGTGATCGACGACCTCCTCGACCACCTCGCGGCGTCGAGCCCGAGCGCGGCGTTGGTGTTCGAGCTGCGCCACTACTGCCGGCTGACCGTGCGCGAGACGGCGGCGGCGCTCGGGCTGGCGCCGCGGACCGTCGACCGGCGCTGGGACTACGCCTGCGAATGGTTGGCCCGGGAATTGGACGGCCCCGGATTTCCCGACGATTCGCGCACCACGGAGGCGCGGCGGCACCCGCGGTAGCGGCCATGGACGCCGATCCTGCCTCGCCGCACGCGCCCGATCCCGCGCGGCCGCTGCCCGACGACGCCGAGATCTTCGAGGCCGCGATCGAGGCGGTGCGGGCCGATCCGGCTGGCCTCGGCCCGTTTCTCGCCGCGGCCTGCGGCGGCGACCGCGCGCGTGAAGCACGGATCGGCGACCTGGTGCGGCGCTGCCTCGAGCGCCGCGGCGGCGGCGCGTTCGCCACCCCGCTCCCGGAGCGGATTCCGGAACTGGCCGCCGCGTTCGCCGCCGACGGCGCCTTTGACGACGACCTCGCCGACGAGGACGACGACGACCTGGTCGGCACGGCCATCGGCCCGATCGTGCTCGTCCGCCGGATCGGTGCGGGGAGCTTCGGCATCGTCTACGAAGGGCACGAAGACTGGCCGGCGCGGCTGGTGGCCGTGAAGGTGATGCGCGCCGACGTGGCGTCGCGCGAACTGGTGCGCCGCTTCGAGCGCGAGGCCGACCTGCTGGCCTGCCTCGACCACCCCGGCATCGCCCGGGTCATCCGCGCCGGCACGATCGACCGCGACGGCCGGAAGCTCCCCTACCTGGTGATGGACCACGTCACCGACGCCCGATCGATCACCGCCCATGCCGCCGCCGCGGGGCTGTCGCTCCGGCAGCGGCTCGAGCTGTTTCACCTCGTCGCCACCGCCGTCGGTGCCGCCCACGCGCGCGGCGTGATCCACCGCGACCTCAAGCCGGCCAATCTTCTCGTCGGCGCCGACGGCCTCCCGCGGGTGATCGACTTCGGCTGGGGCCGGGCGATCGGCCTGCCGGTGTCGCCACGCCACGAGGCCACGATCGCCGGCCGGGTGATCGGCACCGTGCAGTACATGAGCCCGGAGCAGATCCGCGGCGCGCCCGAGGGAGTCGACACGCGTGGCGACGTCTACTCCCTCGGCGTGATCCTCCACGAGCTGCTCGCCGGCCGGCCGCCGTACGACGTGCGCGACAGGGGACTGTTCGAAGCTGCTGCCCTCGTCGAGACCGCGCTCCCCGCGCCGCTCCACCGGCTCGACCGGCGCGTCCCGCGCGACGTCTCCACGATCGTCACCACCTGCCTGCAGAAGGATCCTGCCAAGCGCTACTCCAGCGCGCTGGAATTTGCCGCCGACCTCGGGCGGCATCTCGCCGGCGAACCGATCCACGCCAGCCCGCCGCGGGCGATCGACGCCCTGCAGCGATTTGCCCGCCGCCACACGCTCGCCGCCACGGCGCTGGGGATCGCGTTTGTGTCGCTGACGGTAGCGATCGTCGGGGTGACAGGTTTCGCGCTGCGGTCGGAGCGGGCCCGACGCGCCGAACACGCCGCGCTCGCCCTCGCGGAAGCGCGCCTCGGCATCGCCAACCGCGAGACGCTCGCGGCCCGCCGCGAGCTGTACGTCGCCAATCTCTACCGGCTCGCCGACCTCGTCGACGGGCCGAGCGTGGCCGCGGCGATGGACAGCTTCGACGACACGCTGCGCGGCATCGGCATCGATCCGGCCGGTCGCCGTGGGAGCGAAGTGCCGGGCGTGCCGCTCGAAATGCGCTGCCTGTGGCCGGCGATCGATCAGGCCGTGCTGACCCCGGGGGGGCTTCTCGACGGCAAACCCTCCCGCGTCTCCTGGAGCCCCGATGGCCGGTTTCTCGCCGCGGCGAGTACCGGCAATGCGGCGTTTGTCGTCGCGCTCGAGGATCCCCGCTTCGCAAGCCGCCTCGAGTCGGGCACGGCAGCGGTCTATGACGTCGCCTTCAGCCCCGACTCGACGCGCCTGGCGACCGCGTCGGCCGACGGGATCCATGTCTGGGAGACCGACTCCCGGCGGGTCGTCACCGCCGCAGAGGTGCCCGTCGCACGCTGGGACCACGTCGCCTTCCGCCCCGACGGCGGGCAGATCGCCGCCACCGCGTCCGATGGCACGGTGGTGCTCGTCGATGCCGTCACGGGGCAGCGGATCGGCCGGGAGGCCCGCCATGGTGGCGCCGTGAGCTTCCTCGCTTATTCCCCCGACGGCTCGCGGGTCGTCACCGCCGGGATGGACGGCACGGTCCAGATCCGCGACGCCACGACGGCCGAGCGCCTCCACAAGCTGTTCGTGACGTATCCCAAGCCGTTTCGCTGCGCCGCGATCAGTCCCGACGGCACCCGCGTCGCCGCCGGCGATGTCCGCGGCGGCGTCTTGCTCTGGGACGTCGTCACCGGCCAGATCGTGGAGAGTGTCCGTGAGACCGCCGACCCGATCCGCGCCCTCGCGTTCAACCCCGACGGTTCCCTGCTCGCCGTGGGCGACGAGCGCGGGATCGCCACGATCCGCGCTGCGGCGGATCTCGACCGCGTCGTCGCCCGGCTCGAGGGACATGGCCGGCTCGTATCGTCGCTGGTGTGGAGCCCCGATGGCCGCCGGCTGGCGACCGCGAGCCATGACCGCCACCGGTTGATCCATCTGTGGGACGTCGAAACCGGCCGGGAGATCCGCGTCTTCCGCGGCCATGCCGACGCCATTTCGTCGCTCGCCTTCAGCCCCGACGGAAAGTGGCTCGCCTCTTCGTGCAACGGTAAAACCCTGCGGCTGTGGCCCGCGTCCGATAGCCCCGCGACCGTGCTCGCCGCCGACAGCCCGATCACCATCGCGGTCGTGGCGGCCGATGGCACGGCGATCGCCTGCGGCACCGAGGCTGGCGAGCTGATCGTGTTCGACGCCCGCTCGCTCGAACGCCGAAGCGTGGTGACGGCGCACGACGGCGCGGTCACGGCGCTGGCGATCTCCGCCGACGGCGGCGCGCTTGTGTCTGCAGGTATCGACGGCTGCGTGCGGGTGCACGCGCTGCCGGGCCTCGCCCCGCGCGGCCTTGTGGCCGAGCATCGCGGGGGCGTGCGGGCGCTGGTGTTGCTTGCCGACGGGCGCTGTGTGTCGGCCGGTGCCGATGGCATCGCGCGGGTGACGCTCCTCCATACGGGAGGGTCGCTCGCGGCGACCGCCGCCGGCCCTGGTGCGGTGGCGGCCCTGGCCGTCGCTGTGCCGCGGCCGAGCACGACTGGCGATCACGGCTCGCCGGGAATCATCGCGCTCTCGTATGGCGGCGGCGGGGCTGCCACGTTCGCGCTCGAGACGGGGGAGCGGCTGGCCGATGTCGGCGGCGCGAAGGAGAGGGTGTCGCGACTGGCGCTGTCGCCGGACGGTCGCTTGCTGGCCACGGGCGCCGAGCGCGGCGGCACGGTCGCGCTGGTAGACCCCCGTGATGCCGCGGTGGTCGCCACCTGCGCCGGCCACAAAGGCTCGATTACCGAGTTGGGGTTCTCGGCCGACGGCAAGCATCTGCTGTCGGCGGGAGAAGACAACCACGTCCGCGTCTGGAAGGTCCCGAGCGGCGAGCCGGTCGACAGCCGTGGCGGCCTCGACAACCAGGTGCTGAGCGTGGCCGAGTCACCCCTGGGAGACCGGCTGGCGACCGGGTCGGCGGATGGCACGGTGCGTCTCTGGGACCGGTCGAAGGGGGATCAATTGGTCGTCCTCCGCGGCCGCGGCGCGCGGGTCAAGTCGGTCGCCTTCGCGCCCGACGGCACGTGGCTGTTGTCGGTGAGCGACGACGGCACCGCGCGCGTGTGGGGGCGTGCCGAGGCCGACATCTTCGCGGCGCGGATGGGGTGGTAGGGCTCCGTCGGCGGTGAGTTGCCGATCAGCGTTCCCTCTCGCCACTCCGCGCGACCGCCCCCTGGTCTCGCCCGCCGGGGCGCTGTCGGCGAACCTCTCCGGCACGCCCCGGGCGACCGACGACGCCGATCTCGTCATCGCCTTCGACGCATTCGACGATCGCCATCGACGGAGCCCCTGCCAGGGTAAGATCCTGTGGCTCGCTCATGGACACTCGTCGCCGCCCACCGATGCCCGAGCCCCACGACTCCCCCGCGGCTCCCGCGCCCTCGGGGCACGATTCGATGGACGACGTCATCGCGATCTACAAGCGCGACGTCGATCGCTCGCTCCTCCGGGCGAATCTCGCCAAGACGCCGGAGCAGCGCTTCCGCGACCTGATGCAGATCCAGGCCGCCGCCGAGGAGCTGCGCCGGGCCGGAGCTGCGGCGCGCCGGAAGGGCGCGGCTGGCCGGGAGGATGACGCTCGATGATCGACCTCGGCCGCCTCCTCCGCGCGCTGGCCGAACGCGACGTGCGGCTGATCATCGTCGGCGGCATGGCCGGGATCGCCCTGAAGCGGGCCGCCGGGCGGCCGAAGGACCTCGAGGCGATCGCCGAGCTCGAATCGCTCCGCGACGAGCGCTCCTGAAGCTCACGGCAGCGGCAGGCCAGGTGTTCCAGGACATCAGGAATCGGAAGACAGTCGCAATTGAACGAGTACCTCTCCCCCGACCCCCGCGGTCCCTTTGACGCCGACGGACAAGCGCGGTAGGTTCCCCCGAAAAGAGGGAGACCTGCCATGCGGCGTTCGATCCGGCGGCGGCGTGCGGCACGACGAAGCGCGG
>VGZO01000023.1 GCA_016872555.1 Planctomycetota bacterium | reverse complement strand
CGGCCGTCTCACCGAGGCTGTCGAGCGTGGCCGGTGTCCAGGGGCGCGACTTGACGAGATCGGCAAACAGCGCGAGCTGGACGGGCACCACGCGCTTTTCGTCGCCGGCCAGCCCGGCGATTGCCTGATCGACGAACGCCTTCTCATCATCGGAAAAGCTCGTCGCCAGGCGCGGCAGCCGGCCGAGCCCCTGGCCAAAGCGCACGAGCACGTCGCGGGCGTGGTCGGTCGGGAAGGAATCGATCGTGGCGTAATTTCGCCCCTGCTCGATCCGCGTCTCGACCGCGTCCATGAACCGATTGGCGGCCAGGCCGAAATCGTCGCGCACAAGGACCAGCGCCTGGAGCTTCGCTCCGTCGCACTGCCGTAGCCCCCCCACCAGGTCGGTGTCGGCAGGATCGGGGTGGGCCTGGAGCCACTGCTCGAATTGATCGAGCACGATCACCACCTTGCCGCTGGCGATGTCGCGGACCCGCGCCAGCGCCGCGAGCAACCCGCCCTCGGCCGGCAGGGCGGGAACGGCTTTGCGCAGCGCCTTGAGGAGCCGCGACTCGGTGTCGTCGGCGGAGGCTTCGAGGACGATCGCCCGTACGCCCGGGCCGAGCCGCGGCACGATGCCCGCCTTGACCAGCGACGATTTGCCGCAGCCGCTCGGGCCGTAGAGCAGGCCGATCGCGAAGGTCTTGTCGGGGTCGGTCTCGTCGAAGCGCGTCTTCCAGAAGCGGATGCTCTCGGGGAGGCCGTCGCGGCCGCGCGGGCCGGGGAGGAGCTGGAGGAAGAACCGGGCGTCGTCGCCGTCGAAACTGCGGAGCCCCTTGGGCACGACCGGTGCGTCGGCTTCGGCGGTGGCCGTCGTGGAGCGCTCGCCGAGCCAGGCGTCGAGGTCGTCGGCAAACAGCGCGGCCGACTGGTAGCGCGCCGATTTCGCCTGGGCCAGCGCGCACAGGCAGATCCGTTCGAGCTCGCCGGGAATCGTCGGGTCGCAGTCGCGCGGCGGCACCGGCCGGGCGCGGGCGACGGCGGCGAGGATCTCGTGGGTCGAGGCGCCGGAAAAGGCCTTGCCGCGCGTGAGCAGCTCGTAGAGCACCGCTCCCAACGAAAAGACGTCGCTGCGCCGATCGAGGATTTCCCCCTTCGTCTGCTCGGGGCTCATGTAGGCGGGCGTGCCGGCGACGTCGTTTTCAGCCAGCGACCGGGTCTGCGCGATCGCCAAGCCGAAGTCGGCCAGGAACGGGGCGCCGGTGGCCTCGTCGATGAGGATGTTGGCCGGCTTGACGTCGCGGTGGATCAGCCCCGCCCCCTGCGTGTGGGCATGGTGCAGCGCCCGCGCGACCGTGGCCACGAGCCGGGCCGCCTCGGCGGCGGGCACCGGGCCCTGGTCGAGACGCTGGCGGAGCGTGAACCCGTTGATGAACTGGCTGACGATGAACATCCCCCCGTCGCCGTCGCGGCCGACCTCGTAGACCGGCACCAGATGCGGGTGGGCCAGCGCCGCCGCCTGCCGCGCCTCGGCGAGGAAGCTGTCGACCGCCGCGGTGTCGCCGATCCTCCTGGCGTTGGGCACCTTGACCGCCACCGGCCGGTCGAGGTCGTCGTCCCACCCCTGCCAGACATGGCCGAAGCCACCCCCGCCGACATAGCGGAGGATCCGATACCGGCCGATCCGCTCCGGTCGCGACGGGGAAGCGCCCTCGTCGCGGTCGACCGTAGACCGCTTCGCCTGCGGCACCGCGCCGGGCCCGGTGAGAGCCCCCGCGCCGGTCTCGGCATGGTCGTCGAGGCGGCCGTCGAGGAGGTCGTCGCTCTCGACGGCGCCGACCGACAGCAACCGCTCGATGTCGCTGCGACGAGCGCTCTCCGGCTTCACCCAGCCAATGACGAGCCCCTGCCAGTCTCGGTCGGCGCAGGTGCTGAGGATGCGCAATAACTCTTCGGTGGACAGCGCTTCGCCGCGCGACACGGCGCTGGTGAAGCGCTCGCGGAGAACCGGATCGGTGATCCGCGCGGCAACGGCGGCGACCTGTTCGGGATCGGGCGTCACGTCGGCAATCCCTGCGGGAAGCGACCGACCGGCTGGCGAGAGCGCGGGCAGACGCGATCCAGATCGGAGTGTACCGCACGGTCAGGGGGGTGACTAACCGGACAGTCGCTCCCGTCTGCCAGCTTCGGCGGCGTGTCCGCGCGCGATACGCATGTGCGAGCCGCCGAACATGCGGCGGGGTGTTGCAAGACTCGCCGCCGGTTGGCGGCCCTTGCCCGCGGCGGGGGACAGTTCTACGGTTGCCTTGCGGCCAGGGCGCGACGAGCGTTTGGCCGCACGGGTCGGGGCCTCGGCCTCGGCCTGAGCGTTTCCGGCAGGGATCGCCCGACAGACGGTGTCGTGGTTTTTCCCTTTCCGGAGATGATCACCATGCGGTTGAAGACGACGTTTTCCCTTCTCGCCGGCCGGTCGCGCCGGCGGAGTCTCGGAGCCGCGCTCGGCGTGGCACTGTTGGTTGTCACCACGGGAGCCGCGCGCGGCGGCATCCTCCAGATCGGCAACATCCTCACGTTCAGCAGTGGCTCCACGGCCGGGAATCCCCCGGGGACGTGGACGCTCGACGACAAGAGCTTCACGTATCTCGATCAGTCGGGCTTCGTAATGACCGGTACGGGCGGGCCGGAAAGCATCAAGGTCGTCGACAGCCTGATCGGCAACGTCCATTCGCTGTCGTTGCAGAACCTCGGCAACCTCGTGCCGGGGGGGACCTACACGCTCGGCTACCGCGTCGACGTCATCCCGTCGTCGCCGTACCACCTGAGCACGGTCGCCCTCGACACCGTCCACCTCGTGGATACGGTGACGGTCTACAAGGACGTGTACAGCACGTTTTCGCTGTTCCAATCGGGCACCGCCGGGGCAGGAAATCTCGCGGCGCTGACGAGCGTCAATGGCAGCCCCGCCGGGCCGGTGCCGCTGGCCGGTGATCCGACGCAGGTCTGGGTGCGCGACACGATCGTCCTCGGCCAATTCGGCCAGCTCGATGGTGTGTCCAACACCTACACACAGGCCATGGTGCCGGAGATCGATCCGGGGTCGGCCGCGCCTGTGCTGGCACTCGTGGTCGGCTGCCTGGCCTGCGTCGCTCAGCGGCGGAGCCGAAGGGCAGCGGTCTGACGGACGCAGGTGGCCGACGCCCGGGACGTGCTACGACGCGGCCCGGGCGTCGGCGACGAGCGCGTCGACCTCGGCGTCGGTCGTCGCCCACGAGCACATGAAGCGCTGCCCGCCGGAACCGGGAAACTCGTAGAATCTCCAGCCGCGGCCGCGGAGGTGGGCGGCGATCGCGGGGGAGAGACGCACGAACAGCGCGTTGGCAGCGCGAGCCCCGAGGACGTCGATTCCGGCGACCGTGCGGAAGCCGGCCTCGAGCCGCGCGGCCGCGGCGTTGGCCCGCCGCGCGTTGGCAAGCCACACGCCCTGTTCGACCAGACCGACCCACGGGGCCGAGACGTAGCGCATCTTCGACGCCAACTGCCCCGCCTGCTTGCAGCGCCAGGCGAAGTCGGCGGCGAGCTGCTTGTCGAAAAACACCACCGCCTCGCCGACCGCGATGCCGTTTTTCGTGCCGCCCAGGCAGAGCACGTCGACGCCGGCCTGCCACGTGATCGCCTTGGGGGCGACGCCAAGCGCGGCGACGGCGTTGGCGAATCGGGCCCCGTCCATGTGGAGGGCGAGGCCGAGCTCACGGCAGGTCGCGCCGATCGCCGCGATCTCGTCGGGCGAATAGATGGTCGACAGTTCCGTGGCCTGCGTCACGCTCACGGCGCGCGGCTTGGAGTAGTGGATGTCGCGGCGGCGCTCGGCGGCAGCACGGATCGAGTCGGGGCGGAGCTTCGCCCCCTCGCCCGGCAGCAGCAGGAGCTTCGTGCCAGGTGCGAAAAACGCCGGTGCCCCGCACTCGTCGGCCTCGACGTGGGCGATCTCGTGGCACAGGATCGCGTGGTGACTCCGGCAGGCGGCAGCCAGCGCCAGGGCGTTGGCCGCGGTGCCGTTGAAGACGAAAAACACGTCGGCGTCGTGCTCGAACAGCTCGCGGATCGCGTCGCAGGCGCGCGTCGTCCAGGGGTCGTCGCCGTAGCTCGGCACGCTGCCGGCATTGGCCCGCTCGAGCGCCGCCAACGCCTCGGGGCAGATGCCGGCGGTGTTGTCGCTGGCAAACTGACACCCGGGAACGACGTCCCCGCCGGCGGCTGTGGGCAGGGCGGCGACCGGCCCGCCACCGAGGCGCGGATCGGCGGCCGACGACGGGGCGAGAGCAGGGACACGCGCCACGATGGGCCTCCGAAGATCGAGCGAAAGCAGGCGGCGTCAGCATGTCGCCGCGGCGGAACGCACGCGAGTCACGCCGCGGCCCGGTGCGGTGCGGCCGAGGGTCAGCCGCCGAGGACGTCGGCGAGGACATCCTCGGAGACGTAGATCGGCAGATTCGGATCGCAGGTCACCGCCACGGCGATCGCGTCGGAAGGGCGCGAATCGATCTCCAGCAGTTCGCCGTCGCGGCGGATCCGGATCATGGCGTAGTAGGTGTGGTCCTTGAGCTCGCTGATGACGACGTCCTGAAACTCCCCCCCGAGCGATTCCACCACGGCCACGAGCAGGTCGTGGGTCAGCGGCCGCGGCGAGGAATGGTGCTTCACGCGGCGGTCGATGCTCGTCGCCTCGAACAGGCCGATGAGGATCGGAAACGTCCGCTCCCCGTCGACCTCCTTGAGATACACCACCTGCTGGTCGTTGATCTCGCTGATGATGATCCGCGAGAGCTCCATCTGCACGCTCATCGGGACTCCTCCGGGGTGAGGTAGGACACTTCCATCATACCCCGAGGACCACCCCGATCGGGCCAGGTCAGCCCTTCCGGGCGACCAGCGCCGCCCGGGCGGCCACAGCCTTGGCGAGCTTCTCCTCCAGTTCCGCCAGCCGGGCCCGCTCCTCGGCCACCTTCTCCGGCTTGGCCCGCGACACGAATCCCTCGTTGTCGAGCATGGCGCGCTTGCCGGCGATGCTCTTGGTGCAGATCTCGATCTCCTTCTCGAGGCGGGCCGTCTCGGCACCGACATCGACGAGCTCCGCCAGGTCGACGTGGATCTCGCAGCCGGCGGCACTGGCCAGCGCCGCCCCCGGGGCACCGGTCGCCTCCGGACCAAGGGCCACGAGCCGGGCCGTCGCCATGCCCTCGAGCGCCCCCGCCAGCGGCTGGAGGAGCGCGGCGGTGTCGCTGCCAACGCGGATCACCACGGGGACGCGCGTCTTCGGCGGCACGTTCTGCCGGGCGCGGATCTCGCGGATCGCGCCCACCACGGCGAGGAACGTGCCAAAGCGTGCCTCGGTCGCCTCGTCGATCCACGCCGCCGGCGGCTCCGGCCACCGTGCCACCATGATCGACTCGGCCGGCGCCCGACCGCCGTCCCAGGGGAGGCGCCGCGCCGGCAAGGCCTCGCGGAGATGCTGCCAGATCTCCTCGGTGAGAAACGGCATGATCGGATGGAGGAGGCGGAGGATCGTGTCGAGGGCGACCACGAGCATTCCCCGCGTGCGGTCGCGCGCGGCCGGGTCGGCGAGCCGCGCCTTGCACAGCTCGAGGTAGGCGCTGCAAAACTCGTCCCAGGCAAACGCATACAGCAGCCGCCCCGCCTCGGCGAACCGCGCCTCGTCGATCGCGGCGGTCACTTCGCGGCTGACCGTCGCCAGCCGGCTGGCGAGCCAGCGATCCTCGAGGGACTCGGGCACGAGCGCCCCCGGCGCCGACCAATCGGCGCCGGCGTAGGGATCGGCGCCGTCGGCGTCGGCGAGGTTCATGAGGACGAAGCGCGTCGCGTTCCAGAGCTTGTTGGAGAAGTTGCGGCCGGCCTCGAATTTCTCGCTCACCGCCGGGCCGCGCGGCAGCGCCACGTCGGGCTCCGCCTGGGCCCACTGCGTCTTGAAGCTCTTCTTGCAGCGCGGGCACTCGATGGCGGGAAGCATCCGGTTGGCGGTGGTCTGGTCGATCCGCATGTCGCACGCCGGGCACTGGAACATCACCGGCATCCGCACGTCCTGCGTCTCGGTCGCCATGCTCACCATCCCGAAGCGGAGCGCGTCGGCCCCGAGCAGGTCGATGACGTCGAGCGGGTCGACGCCGTTGCCCTTGCTCTTGCTCATCCCCTCGCCGTAGCGGTCGAGGATCTTGGGGTGGATGACGACCTCGGAGAAGGGGATCTTCCCGGTGTCGAACAGCCCCATGATCACCATCCGCGCCACCCACAGCGTGAGGATGTCGCGGCTGGTGACCAGCGTGGAGGTCGGATAGAAGCAGGCCAGCTCGGGCGTGGCGTCGGGCCAGCCGAGCGTGGAATGGGGCCACAGCGCCGACGAGAACCAGGTGTCGAGGACGTCGGGCTCCTGGACGAGGTCGCGCCCCGCGACGCGCTCGACGCCGAGCGGGTCGGCCGACGAGCAGACGAACCATCCCCCGGCGCCGTCGGGCTGCCAGGCGACGTCGTCGCGCCCGGCGAATGCCGCGGCGAGGTCGGCCTCGGCGACGCCGTCGATCTGCCAGATCGGGATCCGGTGGCCCCACCACAACTGCCGCCCCACCGGCCAGTCGCGCTTTTCGCTCAGCCAGTCGACGTAGCTCTTGGCGTAGCGCTCGGGCACGATCCGCACCGCGCCGCCCGTCACGGCGTCGAGCGCCGGCTGGGCCAGCTCGGCCATCCGGATGAACCACTGGTCGGCAAGGTAGGGCTCGATCGGCGTCTTCGAGCGGTCGGAGTGGGCCAGCTCGATGATCCGGTCCTCCACCGACTCCACCTGCCCGAGGGCCTCGAGATCGGCGACCACCTTCGCGCGCGCCTGCTGGATCGACAGGCCGGCATAGGCCCCGGCGGCAGCCGACAGGCGCCCGTCGGGCTCGAGGATGTTGAGCAGGGGCAGCCCCTGGCGCTTGCCGACCTCGTAGTCATTGTGGTCGTGGGCCGGCGTGATCTTCACGCAGCCGCTCCCCAGTTCGGGCTTGGCCCAGGCGTCGGCGACCAGCGGAATCGTCCGGCCGGCCAGCGGCAGGCGCACCTGGCGGCCGTCGCGCGCCATCGCCGCGAGGCGCTCGAGCCCGGGGAGGAGGTCGCGGCGGCGCCGCCCGAGCTCGTCGAGCTCGGCGTCGAGCGCGGGCGCGTCTTTGGCTGCGGCCTCGGCACGCTTCGAACGGAGGGCGGCTTCCGTCTCGTTGAGCGCGCGGGCCGGCTCGGGGTGGACGGCGACGGCGGTGTCGCCGAGGAGGGTTTCGGGACGCGTCGTCGCCACCGTGACGCTCGTCGGCTCACCGGGGCGCGGGTCGATGACGTCGTAGCGGACGTGCCAGAAGTGCCCCTTGACCGTCTCGTGAAACACCTCGTCGTCGCTGATCGCCGTCTGCAGGAAGGTGTCCCAGTTGACGAGCCGCTTGCCGCGGTGGACGAGGCCGCGGCGGAAGAGGCGGAGGAACGCCTCGCGCACCGCGCGGGCGCACTGCTCGTCGAGCGTGAAGCGCGTCCGCTCCCAGTCGCAGCTGGCGCCCAGTTCACGGAGCTGGCCGAGGATCCGCTTTTCGTACTGGTCCTTCCAGGCCCAGATCCGCCCGACGAGCTTCTCGCGCCCGAGGTCGTGGCGCGTGCGCTTCTCCTCCTCGAAGAGGCGCTTCTCGACGACCGCCTGCGTGGCGATCCCGGCGTGGTCGGTGCCGGGCATCCACAGGGTCAGGCAGCCCTGCATCCGCCGCGTCCGCACGAGCACGTCTTGGAGCGTGTTGTTGAGGGCGTGCCCGAGGTGGAGCGCACCGGTCACGTTGGGCGGCGGGATGACGATCGAAAACACGCGCTGGCCGGGGGCGGGCCGGGGCTCGGCGTGCCAGAGGCGACCGGCGTCCCAGAGGCGCTGGCAGCGCTCCTGCGCGGCGCGGTGGTCGTAGTGCTTGGGGAGCTCGTGCATCGGTGTCAGATGGACCACTTGGGAAAAGACCGCTCTTGTAGCGGTTCCTCCCTTCCCCGGGCAACGTGCATCGGATCGATCGCGGCCAAGCGCGCCATCATCGCACTGTCACCCCTTCGGCCTCTGGACGAAGACGAAGCCCCCCTTCTTGTTGCCCACGGCGATGTCGGGGCGGCCGTCGCCATTGAGATCGCCGACGGCCACCTGCGTGCCGACACCCGAGGCATCGTCGATCCGGTGGGCCGTCCAGGTGGCCGTGCCGTCCTTGCGGCCGAGCTTGAACCAGTAGAGGAACGGGGTCCCGCCCGGGTCGGGATCCCCCTTCGGACCGTGGGCCCAGAAGCGCTTGCCGGTGACGATGTCCTCGAGGCCGTCGCCGTCCATGTCGGCCATCGCCACGGAGTGGAGCTGCGAGAACTGCACGCCGTCGAGCCCCTTGTCCCCCTCGGCGGGCAGGATCATGTGGGGCACGAAATCGATCGCCCCCTCCTTCTTCACCTGCTCGAACCACGCCAGACCGTAGCCGTGGGCGACGAGGCTCGTGACGACGTCGGCGTCGGCGTCGCCGTCGACGTCGGAGCAGTGCATCTGCGCCCCGCCGCTGCCGAACGCGAACGGATGCTTCTTCCAGACCGGCGGTGTCTGCCCGGCCGCGACCGGCGCCGGCTGCTCCCACCAGCCCCCCGCCATCAGCAGGTCGGGGCGGCCGTCGCCATTGACGTCGCCGACGCCGAGGCCGTGCTGGTACTGCCCCCATGGCTCCTTCTCCGAGCAGGGGCGGAACGCCCACCGTTCGGTGCCGGTCGTGTCGGCGGGTTGCGCGAAACCGAGCACACCGCCGGTGTGGAACACGAGCTCGCCCCGGCCGTCACCGGTGACGTCGAGCCAGTCGGGGGATTCGTTGTCGACCACCGGGTGGACGAGGTGCTTCGTCCAGCCGCCGGCACGGCCGCCGGGGTTCTTGAACCAGTTGACCTCCTTGCCCGGCCACTCGTTGACCAGCACGTCGGGCTTGCCGTCGGCATCGACGTCGGCCACGGCGGTCATGAAGTTGTTGGAGTACTGGTTGGGATCGAAGTCCTTTGGCGCGTAGATCTCGAACCGCGCCTTGAAGTCGGGGCCGGCGTACCAATACGGCCCGTAGACGACGTCGCCGTGGCCGTCGCCGTCGAAGTCGCCGATCCCTGCCGCCTCGGCGTGGAACGCCTCGGTGAGCAGGAAGCGCTCGAATCCTGGCGCCGTCTCGGCGCGGGCGGTCGCCGTGACTCCCGCCAGCACGAGTCCCCACGCCGCCAGCCCGGCGCTTCTTGATCCGCGTGCGATCTGCATCGGCACCTCCCTGAGGGTTCGTCCGCCGGCCGGGTCGCCGGCGGGAATCGGTCACGCCAAACTATCGTCCCCGCGCGGGGCGGTCACGCCCGGCTCTGCCTCACTTGAGCGGTGAATAGTCGGTCGGCACGAGAAACTCGCTGACCACGCCGTCCTTCGCCTCGGTGAGCGAGCCCCCCGCCTTCTCCTCGGAGGCCTTCCGGGCGGCGAGCCACTCCGGGTCCTGGCGGAACGCCGCGAACGACGCCTTGGCCTTGTCCTCGGTGGCGTGGGTCAACAGATAGACCAGCAGCGTTTCGGCCTGCGGATTCCCCGGGGCGACGTTCCAGTAGACGAGGTTGTTCATCCCGTGGTGGGCGAACAGCTTCATCGTGTGGTCGCGGAACCGGGCGTTGAGGGCCGGCAGGTTGCCCGGCGTGGCCCGGTAGGTGCGCAGCTCGAAGGCGCGGGGGGCCTTCGACTCGGGGACGGCGAGCGCCGGCGAATAGTCGGTGGTGACGAGAAACGTCGATTCGATCCGGTCGACGATCTTGCCGTCCTTCTCCGACGCGCTCCGCGCCGCCTCCCAGGCCGGGTCGGCGCCGAACGCCTTGAACGCCGCGTCGCGCGCCGCCCGGTCGGGGAACGAGAGGAAGTAGACGAGCTTGCGCTGCGGGTTGTCGCCGGCCGGCACGAAGTAGCCGACGTTGGTCATGCCGTGCTTGGCGAACAGGGCGACGGTGTGGTCGCGGAACCGGGCGTGGAGCGCCTCGAGCTTCCCCTCGGCCGCGTAGTAGACGCGCATCTCGTAGAGACGCCCATCGCCGGCGTGGGCTGCCGCGCCCGCCGCCATCATCCCCGCCACCACGATCGCCGCCCATGCGCTTCGCATCCCGGTCCTCCCCTCATGCCACGTCGAACACCACCTCGATCTCCACCGGCACTCCCTCGGGCAACGAGCCGACGCCGACGCTGCTCCGCACGCCGACGCCCGCGTCGGGGCCCCAGATCTCGGCGAACAATTCGCTCGCGCCGTTGACGACCGCCGGATGCGAGAGGAAGTCGGGGGCTGAATTGACCAGCCCCAGCACCTTCACCACCCGGGCGACCCGATCGACGCTGCCGACGGCCGCGATCACGCTCGCGACGATCGCCAACCCCGCCTGCCGGGCCGCCGCCTTGCCGGCGGCGAGATCCAGATCGGCGCCGACCTTGCCGCGGATGAGCGTGCCGTCGGGCAGGAGCGGCAGATGCCCCGACGTGAGCAGCTGCCCGCCGTGGAGGAGCGTCGGCACGTAGGCGCCGATCGCCTTGGGCGCCGGCGGGAGCGCGACGCCGAGGGCCTCGAGCCGCTGCGAAGGGGTCATGGTGAGCCTCGTGGGCGTGACGGGGATCAGCCGCCGTAGGCCTGGGCGGTGGGGGTGAGGGCCATGTCGTCGTCGAGGCTCCGCCGCGGCCGGATCGACCGCGCCTGGAGGGCGCCATGGTAGGCCCGGACCCCCTCGGCCGCCGGCAGGTCGCCGTCGGCGACGCGGCGGAGGTGCTCGACGAACAGGAGCTGGTTGTCGGCGGCGTTGATCTTCCGGCCGAACAGGGCGACGCGGGCGCCGTGCGCCTTGGCCTGCTCGACCAGCGCGAACGCGTCGTGCGTCGTGCCGGCCGAGCCGCCGAGGATCCCGACGACGACCGACCGGTCGTAGGCGGCGAGCTGCTCGGTGACCTCGGGGCCGAGGTAGGGGATCTTGAGGAAGATCGGCCGTCCGGCACGCGGCACGCCCGCCAGCGCCCGGGCGACGTGGTCGGCGAGGAACCTGGCGACGTCGCGCGGGCGCTCGTCGGCGGCCTTGCCCGGCACGCGTCCCAGCGCGTTGGGATAGAAGACCTCGAGGAAGTGGCGGAACGAGTGACGCTCCGCCTCGAGGCGAAACGCGCGGTAGGCCTCGAGCATCGCCCGGTCGAGCGCGGCGTCGTCGTTGAGGGTCAGCGAGAACAGCCCCAGGTTCACGCCGCGGCCGATGTCGGCGTGGCGGCAGTCGACCCGGCCGCACTGGGCCTGCGGGATCGTGACGGTCGAGAAGGGGAGGGCGGGCTGGCGCGTGTAGCCGCCGCTGCCCGCCGCCAGCCAGATGTCGGTGGTGTCGTTCATCCGCACCGCCGGCGTGACGTGGCTGGTGGTGAACAGCCCCTCGTCGAGCGCGACGATCTCGGCCGTGCTCGCGCTCATGAGCATGATGTCGAGCAGCCCCTGGGCGACGAGCCGGCGGATGTTCTCCCGGTAGTCGGCGATCGAGAAAAAGGGCCCGTGTTCGACGGTCCCGCTTGGCTTGACCCCCGGTGCCGACAGGCCGAACGCCATGTCGGCGTCCTTGGCGTCGGCGAGGATGAAGTCGCGGCACGAGGGATCGGCGACGATCCGGGCGAGCTTGACGTCGAGCGACTTGGTGACCGCGGGGGTGTGCATCGGGGGCCGGCCGGGGCGGGGGAGGGAATCGCCGGCGGCGGGATGCCGCCTCCGGGCCCGCCATCGTCGCGGTAGACTGTCGCCCTGTCCACCCGCCGCGGCGCCGTGCCCCGCGGCCCACCCCGGGAACCAACGCCATGGCTTCCGCCGAGTACCGCTTCTCCGTCGGCCCCTGGAACCTCGGCCGCGGCGCCGATCCCTTCGGCCCGCCGGTCCGTCCTGCCGTCGCCTTCGACGACGTGCTGCGGACGGCGGTCGACCTCGGCTTCCACGCCATCCAGTTCCACGACGACGACGCCGTTCCCGACCTCGAGGATCTGTCGCCGGCCCAGATCACGAAGGCGGCCGAGTCGATGCGGAAGAAGCTCCAGGGGATGGGGCTGGTGGCGGAGTTCGTCGCCGCCCGTCTCTGGGAGCATCCGCTCGGCGTCGACGGCGGCTACACCGCCAACGATCCAGCGGCACGGACGTGGGCGATCGAGCGCTCGAAGCGCGCCGTCGACGTGGCGATGGCGTTGGGCACGGAGCTGATGGTGATGTGGCCGGCGCGCGAGGGGACGGGGGTCCGCGAGAGCAAGGACCCGGTCACCGCCTCACGGCAGCTGATCGCCGCGATCGACGCGATGCTGTCGGCGAGCCCGACGGTGAAGATCGCGATCGAGCCCAAGCCCAACGAGCCGGTCGACACCGCCTTCCTGCCGACGATCGGCCACGCGCTGGCACTCGGCGCGCGGTGTGCCGATCCGGCGCGCGTCGGCGTGCTCATCGAGAGCGCCCACGCGATCCTCGCCGGCCTCGACCCCTCTGACGAAATGGGGTTCGCGCTCGCCGCCGGCAAGCTCTGGGGGGTCCATCTCAACGACCAGAACGGCCTCAAGTACGACCAAGACAAGGTCTTCGGCGCCGCCAACCTGCGCGGCGCGTTCGATCAGGTCCGGGTCCTCGAGAGGGCCGGCTTCGCGTCGACGGGCTACGTCGGCTTCGACGTCAAGGCGCAGCGCACGCAGCCGGCGGACAAGGCGGCGGCACATCTGGCGACGAGCAAGGCGGTGTTCCTCAAGCTCGTCGAGAAGGCGCGGACGTTCCCGGAGAGCGTGGCGGCGCAGTGCATCGCCGCCCGCGACTACGAAGCCCTCGAGCGCCTCGTCCTCGAGCACCTGCTCGGGTGATTCGCGCCGACCGGCACGGGCCCGCATGACCGGCGTCATACCCCGTCGCGCGGCCGATCCCCGTCGTCGGGGGGCAGGTTCTCGATGCGCCGCACAGCCTGCACCAGCGCCACGAGCACCGCCATCGCCAGCGCGACGATCACGGCCCCCAGCAGCCACGGATCGCCGGTGAGGTCGCGAACCGCCGCGCCGGGCGCCGGCGCCGGCCGGGCCACCGCGACCTCCGCCGCCACGCCGGGCGCGACCGTTGTCGGCAGTCGCCCGGCGGCGAGCGCCGCCTCGATCGCGGCCGTGTCGTACCGTGGAGCCGGGAGCGGCGTGGCTCCGGCCGGCAACCCGTAGGCGAGCCGGTAGGTTTCGCCGGGGCGGGCGATGAACACCGCGGTGACCGCCGGCCCGAGGGCCTCGACTCCCGTCACCCGCGGCGGCGGGCTGTCGCCGTTGGCGATCACGATCTCGAGCGGCCCACGGACCGTGGAGTGGATCGGCACGGTGAGCTGCTCGCGCTGGAGCCCGCGGAGGTCGAGCCGCTCGATCCGGCCCCCACCCACCACCGGCCGCGCCGGCGGCAGGCGCCCCGGCTCGGCCTGCGGGGCAGGCCCGGTCACGGTAACGTCGCGGGCGATGTTGCGGTCGGCGAGCTCGAGCCGCAGCGCCGTCAGAGGGCTGCCGCCGGTCGTGAATCCGATCCGGGTGACCTTCGCGGTGGGATCCTCGGTCACGGTGAACGTCTCGACGCGGCGCGCGACCGGGTCGGCAGCGCGGCGGTCGGCAACCGTCTCGTCGTACCAGCCCTCGATGCTGTCGATCCGAAACGGCTGCCGAACCAGCCGAAACCGTTCCTCGACCGCCGTCTCGACCCCGGCGGCCAGTGAGCGCACGACCTCGGTCGCCTGCGAGCGCTGCTCGGCGGTGGCCTCGTCGATCGTGATCCGAAACGTGCCCCCGGGAGCGCGGCGCCACGCGTCGGGCACGGTGATCTCGGAGTTGCGCACGTCCATCCACTGCGTGTAGTCGCAGAGGAGCCCCTCCTCGACGAGCGCCTTCCAGCCCCCGTCGGCCTGCCGGCGATCGAGGCGCACGCGCTGCTCGAAGTTGACCAGCGGAGTGACGATCCGGAATCCGGCGATCGGCTCGGGATGGCGCTCGGGATCGATCGTGAACGCGATCACGAGCCCGCCGTCGTCGCGCGGTTCGAGGTCGACGCCGCCGAGCGCGAACGTGAGGCGCACGGTGCGCTGTGTCACGACCGTGTCGGTGCGAAGGACGAACGGCACCTCGCGCCCTGTGGAATCGATCACCCGGAGGTCGGCGAACCGCTCCGCACAGCCGTCGGCGACGGGGCCATCGACCCGGACCCCCACCAGATCGTCGGCCGACCGGGGGGGCACGGCGAGGTCGCTGCGGAAGCGCAGGCCGCCGACCACGTCGCCGGCGACCGCCGCCTGGCAGAGGATCGCCGCGAGCCACGCCGACCGGGCGACCGCCACCGGGAACGATCTCATCGAGTCACCTCGGGTTTCGGGAGGGAATCCTCGCCGGTGACGCGCTCGCGGAACCGCAGGTAGAGGAACGACCCGGCGATGAACAGCAGGCCGAGGACGATGAACGCCACGATCCGCCACAGCGTGTCGAGCTCGGCGAGGTCCCGTAAGAAGATCTTCAGGGTCACGACCGTGAACAGCGCCAGCCCCGCGTAGCGGACCTCCGCCCGCCGACGGGAGATCCCGGCGATGATCAAGGCGAGGGCGAACAGCGCCCAGACGATCGTCACCCCGCCCGGAAGCCCGGGGCAAACTCGTACAGCGCCGAGTTCACCTCCAGCGTGCTCCACAGCCAGCCCAGCGCCACCGCGGCGACGGTGCACCCGCTCCTCTTCGTCGCCCACGGCCGGCGGGTGCCGAGGAGGGCGATGGTGGCCGCGAGGAAACCCGCCACGGCGCCGAAGTCGAGCGCCCGGAACGCCGCGGCGGCGAACGAATACGGCCCCGTGTACACGTAGGCCGGGTGGCCCGGCCCCGCCGCGGCGCCGCGGAAGGCGCCCCAGGCGGCCATGTCCCAGAGCACGAGTTTGGCGCCGATGGCGACGAGGACGGCGACGAACAGCGGTGCGGCCAGTTCACCGCTCCAGCGCCGCGCCTGTGCCAGCAGCACCGCCGCCCCCGCCACCCAGACCACCGTCCGCAGGGGCAGCCGCAACGGATCGTAGAGGAAGCCGACGGTGCGATCGACCTCGAGGTGGACGTAGAGGCCGAACATCGCCGCAGTCGCGATCAGGATCACGTCGCCGACCCTCCCGAGGCCCCGGTCGGCACCGGGACCGATGTCGTTGCCGGCGGTCACCAGCCGCCCCTCGCTCCCGCCGCGTTCCCCGTTCTCGGCGGCGCGCCGCAGCAGGCCGGCCGCCGTGGCGAAGGCCGCGATCGGGACCCCGAACGATGCCACCCGGCCGGCGAGGAGCCGGAGGAACTCGGCGCGCGTGATCTCCTCGAACGGCACGGCACGGCCGCCGAACGACGTCGGCAGGTCGATGAACCCGAACCGCGTTATCACCAGCACCAGGACCACGACCGCCGTCGAGCGGAGGAACCGGCTGCCGATCCGGTCGGCCATCCACAGCATCACCACGGCCTGCACCGCCCAGCTGGCCGTGACCCACTCCGCGGACAGCACCAGCGGCATCGTCAGCGTCAGGAACAGCGCCGACAGGCCGAGGAACGTGACGATCAGCTCGCGGTCCACGAGGCGGCGGCCGAGCATGATCGAGACGTGTAGCGCGTAGAATGCGGCCAACGCCAACGCCAGCGCCCCGACCCACTGCCGGCCGAACGCGGCATCGATCATCCGCGCCCCGACCGCGAAGAACACGCCGGCATTGACCAACAGCGCGAGGATGTCGAGGAGGTTGCCGCGCTGGCCACGGACGAACTGGAACAGGAACGTCGCGGTCGAGAACAGCGCGAAGAAGCCGACGAGGAACGGAAACACCTCGGCGAACCGGCTGTCGTCGTAGTGCGCGGACAGGGCGGGGAGCACCACGCCCGAGGTCTGGAGCATGAACGGCGTCGCGTAGCCGCCGATGATCCCCAGGACGGCGACGAGCATCGAATCGAAGCGGACGGCGATGAACCCGGCCAGCAGCGTGACCGCCGCCAACAGCGCGAACGCCGGCTCGGCCTCGATCAGGCCGAAGAACTGGTGGGCGGCGAAGACGGCGAAATACAGCGCCGCCAAGCCGCCGCCGATCAACCCCTGGCCGATCAGGGCGTAGCGTTTTCCGAGGAGGCGGGTGCCGCCGATGATCATCGACAGGCCCGCGATCGCGGTCAGCATCACGCGCGCCAGCGGCCCGATCCAGCCGTTGTCGATCGAATACTTGAGGAAGAACCCGAGCGCGGCGACGACGATCACGATCCCGACGCGCAGCAGCCACTGGCTGGCGATCGCGTACTCCCGCGACATCCCGGCCGGCACGTGCTCCTCGCCGACGATGATCCAGTTCCGGATCTTGGCAAGCGCGTCGGCAGCCGCCTGTTCGAACCGGCTGGGCGCCGGTGGCGGCGTGACACGCGGCGCGACGCGCGGTGCGTCCGCCGACGCTGAGGCAGTCGCTGCCGGCACGACGGCCGACTCCGGTGGGCGCGAATCACGTGCCCGCGTCACCGACCGCGACACGACCGGTAGCACCGGGTCGCCTGTCATGGCAGGCAGCACCGGCTCGGCATGCTCGACCGGAGTCGCCAGGGAAGCCACCACGGCGGCCCAACCCGCTGCCAGTGGCACGGGCGTGGCCGGCGCGACCCCGGTGGGCGAGGCTGCGGAAGGCACGACGCTCTCGGACGTGCGCCGCGATTCCGCGAGCGATGTCGCCACCACCGCTGGGGAATCGGCCGACTCGGCTCCGGGACCAGCTTCGGAAGGAGCTCCGGGACCCGCTGCGGGACCACCGTGGGCGTCGAGCCGCTCGAGCGTTGACCGCTGGAGGCGTTCGAGCTGCTCGACTTGGCCCGACACCCACTTCAGCCCGCGATTGGTCAGGTCCTGACCAGTGATGAGCCCGCGGATGTCCTGTCGGGTGTTGAGGATCTGGACGAAGAGCGCGACGACTCCCACGCACACCAGGAGCAGCAGGACTTCCATCGTCTCCTCCCCGGCCCGGCGGGCCTCTTCGAGAACTGTCTTCCTGCGGGAACCGTCTCACTGACTGTCCCATCCCCATGGGCGACGGCCTGCCGGAAATGTCACGCCGCAGGGAATCCCCGAACCGGACCCCCAAAACATCGGCACAAAAACAGCCCCACACGCCCCAAAGACCGGTCCATCCGGTATTTCCGTGGGTCATCGCGGCGGACTCAGCCTCAGCTCGGGCTCTGCAGATGTCGCGCTCACTGGACTCGGCAGCGCTCGGTCAAGAACCCGAAGCGTGCCCCTCGGCGACACAACCCGAGCCATGTCGCCCGAGTACCTGTCGCAGTCACATGGCCCGCCGCCCGTGCCGGACGCAGGGGGCGGTGTGCGGTCGTTCAGCCAGCCTCGCCCCGCTGCCGCGGCGCGTCGGGGGGCCCGAGGGCATCGATCTTGGCGGCGAGGATGAAGTCGTTTTCCGACAAGCCGCCGATGGCGTGCGTGTGGATCTCGATCCACACCTGCCGGTAGCCCTCGAGGTGCACGTCGGGATGGTGGCGCTCGGCCTCGGCGAGGTCGGCCACGCGGTTGAGGAATGCCATCGCCGCCACGAAGCTCCGCGCGGTCCAGTCGCGGCGGATCCGCGTGGCGTCGTGCGTGAGCCGCCAGCCGGGAAACAGCGCGACCTGGCGGCCGGCCGCTTCGGCCGAGTAACGCGGCACGCCCCCTTCGCAGGGCACGCATGCCCCCCCTGCCAACTCGCCGACCGGCCTCACCGGACAATCGTCCATGAATCCCTCCCGACATGTTCGTCGAACCGGGGCATTATCCCCGCCGGCCGGCTCCAGACCAGCCCCGGCACTCACACGGTACTCACAGATCGCTGCTAGGGTGCCGTGGCAAACGGTATCGATTCGGCCAAGAGACCGATTCGGGGAGCGCGCGATGGAATTTTTCGAGGCCCTCGGCTCGCTCGGGACCGGCCAATTGGCGATCCTCCTGATCGCCCTCGGAATCGCGTTCGCCTTCGAGTGCATCAACGGCTTCCACGACACAGCCAACGCCGTGGCGACGGTGATCTACACCCGCAGCCTGCGGCCGACCGCGGCGGTCGTCTGGTCGGGGATCTGGAACTTCATCGGCGTCTATGCCGGCGGTATCGGCGTGGCGTTCAGCATCGTCCACCTACTCCCGGTCGATCTCCTCGTCGACATCCGTTCCGGGCGCGGCCTGGCGATGGTCCTGGCGCTGCTGGTGTCGGCGATCACCTGGAACTTCGCCACCTGGTACAAGGGGCTGCCGGCATCCAGCTCCCACGCCCTGATCGGCTCGATCATGGGGGTGGGGATGATGAATGCCTGGCTCGAGCGTGGCTCGCCGTTCAAGGGGGTCAACTGGCACAAGGTCACCGAGGTGATCACGGCGCTGTTGCTCTCGCCGCTGATCGGCTTTCTCGCCGCCGCGATCCTGTTGTGGCTGTGCCGGTCGCTGATCCACTCGCCGCGGCTGTTCCGACCGCCGACAGGCGACGAGCCGCCGCCATGGTGGGTCAGGGCACTGCTGGTGGGGACGTGCACCGGCGTCAGCTTCGCGCACGGTTCCAACGACGGGCAGAAGGGGATGGGCCTGGTGATGTTGATCCTGATCGGGATCTTGCCCGCAACCTACGCGCTCGACCCGGCGGCGCGCGATGGCGACCTCACCAAGGCGGTCGCGGCCGCGAAGCGCCTCGAAGGCGAGCTGGCACGCCCCGACCTGGCGGCACTGATGAACGCCCTCAAGGAGCTCCACGTCGCCAACGCCCGGGTCGAGCGCCTGTCGCGTTCGGCGGCCCTGGCCCAGGAGGCATCCTTCGAGTCCGATATGGTCCATCGCCTGGTCAAGCCGCTGGAAGGGGGCGACCCGGTCCTCGACACGCTCGACCCGCTGCCGGTGGTGACGGCGCTGCGCGACACGGTGGGGACGGCGGGGAGCAGCGCCGAACTGTCTCCCGAGCAGCGCTGGCGCGTGCGGACGGCACTGGTCGAGCTCGGCACGACGGTGCGGACGCTGCTGCGGGAATTCGGCCACCTCCTCCCGCACGAGCGCCGCGACGACCTCAAGGCGATCGCCAGGGACCTGGCGCGGCCCGTCGAATACGTTCCCTGGTGGGTCGTGCTCGGCGTCGCCCTGTGCCTCGGTCTGGGAACGATGGTCGGCTGGGAGCGGATCGTGGTCACGGTCGGCGAGAAGATCGGCAAATCGCACCTCACCTACGCCCAAGGGGCGGTCGCCGAGTTGATCGCCGCCACGACGATCGGGATGGCCGACCGGTTCCACATGCCGGTGAGCACGACACACGTCCTGTCCAGCGGCGTCGCCGGCACGATGTGGGCGGAGCGCGCCGGCCTCCAGCGCGACACCGTCCGGAAGATCGCCCTTGCCTGGGTGCTCACGCTGCCGGCCGTGATCGGGCTGTCGGCGTTGCTCTACTGGTTGGCGACGACCGTGGTGACGTGATCGCCGCGGGGAGCGACGGCCCCTCCCGGCGCGAACCGCAGCCATCGCTGCCGCCTTCGAGTCCACTCGATCATGCCCAACCTTTCGGGCGTGCAAGGTAGGCCGTGGGGAGGCCGGCTACGGACTTCCCTATGATTGGGGGTCACGAGGGGAGGCCCGCTCCCGATTTTCCCTGCATCGCGGCCGGACACCATGAAGGTCATCCACTGCGTGTCGTCGATCGACAACCCGGCGGCGGGCACGACCTATTCGGTGGACCGCCTCGCGACGGTGATGCGATCGCTCGGTGTCGACGCGTGGCTCTACACCCTCGGCGACCCCGCGGAGAACCGCGCCGGAGGATACCTCCGCCGTTTTTCGTCCGACTACGCCGAGATCCCGGTTGTCAGTCGTCTCGGCTGCTCGCGTGATCTCCACGACGCGCTCTTCGACCGCTCGATCGACCTGTACCACATCCACGGCCTGTGGCAGCTGCCCAACATTTACCCGGCAGACGTGGCGCGCCGGCTCGACCGACCGTTGATGCTCTCGCCGCACGGCATGCTCGGCCCTGCAGCGCTGCGCTTTTCGCGGGCCAAGAAGCGCGTGGCATGGCACCTCTGGCAGTGGGACACCCTCGGCCAGGTCGACTGCTTCCGGGCCACCTGCCACGAGGAATACCGTGAGATCCGCCGCCTCGGCCTACGGCAGCCGACGGCGCTGATTCCCAACGGTATCGATCCGCCGGTGACCGTGCCGCGGCGCCGCCCACTGCCCCGGAAACGGGTGATCACGATCGGCCGGATCCACCCGAAGAAAGGGCTCGACAGGCTCGTGAAGGCCTGGGCGATGGTGTCGGAGCAGTTCCCGGACTGGGAGTTGGACATCATCGGCCCCGATGAGAACGGCCATGCCGGTGAACTGGAGCGGTTGGCGGCGAGCCTCGGCGTCGAGCGCCTCGGGATCTCGGGCCCCCTGTTCGAGGATGCCAAACTCCAGGCCCTCGTCGACGCGGAACTGTTCGCGTTGCCGACGCTCAACGAGAACTTCGCGATGACCGTCGCGGAAAGCCTCGTCTGCGGAACCCCCGTGATCTCCACCAAGGGCGCGCCGTGGGAAGGCCTCGAGACCCGTCGCTGCGGCTGGTGGATCGCCCACGGTCCGGAGGCGATGGCGGCGGCCCTCCGCCACGCGATGGCCCTCCCCACGGAGGAACGGCGCGCGATGGGGCGCCGCGGCCAGGAGTGGATGAAGGCGGACTTCTCCTGGCGCGTCATCGGCCAAAAGGCGCTGGAAGTGAAACGGTGGCTGGTCTCCGGCGGCACGGCACCGCAGTGCGTGGTGTTCGATTGAGGATCGCGTCGGCTGACCCGGTGAGCCGCCGGCATGACGAGGCGGTTCATGACTCCCCACCGCCGTACCCCCGATGGCGTGAGATCCTTCGCGATGCCAGACCGCCGACCATTCGACGCGATCGTCTGCGGCACCTGTGTCGCCGACATCCTCGTCCGCCCCGTCCCGCTCGCCACCGGGATCGGCTCGGGGACACTGTTCCACGTCGGGCCGATCGAGGTCACCACCGGCGGGATCGTGGCCAACACCGGGATCGGGATGGCCCGGCTGGGGATGCGCGTGGCAGCGGCGACGCTCGTCGGGGACGATCCCTGGGGCACGCTGATCCGCGCGCGGCTCGCGGCCGAGGGGCTCGACGTCGCGGCCGTGGAGACTGTCGGCGACGCAGCCACGAGCACCACCGCCGTGCTCATCGACCCCGGTGGTGAGCGCAGCTTCGCCCATCACGGTGGCGCGCCGACGGCGATCGACGCCGGCTTCTTCCGCCGGCACGCCGCACGGTTCGCCACGGCGCGGCTGGCGGTGATCGGCTACGTCGGCCTGCTGCCGGCGCTCGAGCGCGACGTGGCCGCGGCGCTGGCCATCGTCAAGTCAGCCGGCTGTCTGGTGGCCCTCGAGACCGCCGGCGACGGGGGGCTGCTGGCTACCGTCGCCCCGGCGCTGCCACTGGTCGACCTGTACGTTCCGAGCCTCGCCGAGGCGCGCCACCAAACCGGCCTCGACGATCCGCGCTCGATCATCGCCTGCTACCGCAGCCACGGTGCCGCAGGCGTGGTCGGCGTGAAGCTCGGCGCCCGGGGCACGCTCCTCTCCCCGCGCGACGGAGAGTGGGTCGAGGTTCCGTGCCTGCCGGCCCCTGGTCCGGTCGTCGACACGACCGGCGCGGGAGACTCCCTCCTTGCCGGTCTCCTCACCGGCACGCTGCGCGGGCATGCCCCGCGTGAGGCCGGCCTCCTCGGCGCGGCCGCGGCGGCCTGCTGTGTCACCGGGCTGGGAGCGACGGCGGGGCTTCGCGACTACGCCTCCACCGCGCGGCTGGCGGGAATCGAGTCTCGGAGCATCGATTGGCGCTGAGGCCCGATCGGCCCCCCGGATCGCGGCGTTGCCCGCCGGTGGCAAAGTGTCAGCGGCCCAGCGGCGACGCGAAACTGAACCGGTCGCGCCACCGGGGAGCGGCGGCGCCCGCCGGCGCGACGACACGGGCGGTGCCCCCCAGCGCGGCAGCGACGCCGGCCCGCGCGGCGGGGGCTGCGGTCGCCGCCGCCTGGGCACCCGCTGCGGTGGTGGCCGCGACGGCGGGCGTGTTCGGCAGGGGCGTCGGGCCGGCCGGGGCGGCCCCCGAATGCGGCAGATGGACGCGCGGCAGCCCGGCCGCCGGCCCCGACGCGGGGGCGGGTACTCCCGGCGCACGCGGCGCGGCGCCGAGTGGACGGGCATCGGCGGGGATCCCGAAGGCAGCGACTCCGGCACCGATCGTCTTGCCACCGCTCGCGCGATTGCGAAACGTGCCGGCCACGGCCCGCGCCTGGGCACGGATCTGCGCGGCAAGCCCGGAGGCCTCGCCACCTGCCTGGCCGGCGGCAGCATTGGCGGCGTTGGCGGCGCGGAGCAGGGCCGCAGGCGTCGGCGTGCCGGTGACCGCGATCACCTGCTGACCGCCCTGGGGCGCGACGGCAGCGGCGACCGCGGCATCGACGGCCGTGACCGCCACGTCGGGCACGAGGCCGTCCGGCGGCGCGAACCCGTCGGGCGCCGGCAGCAGCGGCATGTTGGTGAGCAGCGGGCCGTCGCCACCGGGAACGCCCGCCGGCAGATCACCAGGGTGAGCCGGCATCACGCAAACGGTGCCGCCGTCCACGCTGCCGACCGCTCCGGGCGAGAACGTCACGGTGCCGTCAGCGCCGATGTTCACCGACCCGTCGCCGCCGCCATGCGCCGCCGCGGGCACGGCCGGCGCGGTGGCGGTCGGGAGCGGCAGCGCAAGTCCGGCGACCGTTCCGGCGATCACCGGACTGGCATAGCGGGCTTTGGCGAGCACTCCTTGCGCCGGCGCGGGCACCGCCGTCACACCGGCAAGGCAGGCGCCGAGGAGCAGACCCGACGAGACGCGCATGGCGATGCTCCGACAGGAGGGCGTTGAGACGAAGACCCCGGGATCCGACGACGATCCGATCGCCGACCAGGGCCTGCTATCGGATCGGGTGGCGGCGCGGGTTGAGCCTGACGATCGGGCGGCCCGGACCGAAGGTGCCCATGTCCCCCGACCGCCGCCACGTGACATCCCCCGCCGCCTGCAATTGACCCCCGTCCGCCCGCCTTGCTACGGTCCGCCACTTCCCAGGATTCCGATCCTGCGCCGGCTTTTCGCAGTCGCAGAAGGACGGCGCGCGGGTTTCCCTCCCATGGCCATGACGCCGACGGCGCGCTGCCAGCGATCGATGCCGCGGGCGCCGTGCCCTCGAGGGAGCGCATGCGTGGTCGCCGTCCTCGTCGTTCTCTCCGGTGCCACGAGTGCTCGAGGCCAGTCGCCCGGCGTGTTCCCCGGCGGCATCAGCGTTGCACCGCTCGTGCCCGATCACCTGGCCACGGAGTTCCCGGGCGGGGAGCCGTTCGCCTTCGATGGCGTGATCCCGGCCGGCGCGATCGTCCCCGCCACGCCGTTGGCGCCGGGGCAGGGGCCCGACACCGACGGCCTCGGACCGCCGTGGGGTGAGCAGCGCACGCAGCGCCGCTTCTGGTACGCCCGCAGCCTGTCGGCGACCTGGATCCCGCGCGGCCCGGCCGACGGCTTCGGGATGGTCGACGTGCCGCTGGCGCTGACACTGGCGCCGGTGTGGTTCGACGACCTGCCGGCGCTGACGGTCACCCCCGGGTTCGGGTTCCACTTCTGGCAGCCCCCCGACGTGCTCGAACTCCCCTCGACCGTCTACGACTCGTCGATCGACGTCACCTGGCGGACGCCGCTCACCGAGCGCCTCGGCCTCGGCCTCGGCATCACGCCGGGCGTCTACGGCGACTACCGCTCCTGGAACCCGCGTGCGTTCCAGCTCACCGGCTGGGGAATCGTCGATGTCCGTGTCACCGACGCCTTCTCGCTCCTGGCCGGTGCCGCCGTGGTCCGCCAACTCGACCTTCGCGTGCTGCCGGTGGGCGGGCTGATCTGGTCGCCGCGCGCCGACACGCGCCTCGAACTGCTCGTACCGCGCTCGCGTCTCTCGCGCAAGATCGCCGACCTCGCCGGGGGCGGGGCGGCCTGGGGCTACGTCGCCTGCCAATTCGCCGGCGGCACGTGGGCGGTGACGATGCCCGACGATTCGACCGCCGTCGTCACCTCGAGCGACCTCCGTGTGGTGCTCGGCCTCGAGGTGTTTCGCAGCCGCACGATCGCCGGCGTCGGCGAGGTCGGCTACGTCTTCTCGCGCACGATCTCGGCCAACGGTACCCCCGAATACAACCCGTCCGACGCCCTCATGCTCTCTCTCGGAGCGACTTTCTGACTTTCGCGCCCGCGGGGCCATCGTGGCCCCCGCGGGCTTACGCGGGCGGAGGGACAGCCAAGGTGTCCCTCGCCCGCGGCGGTCGCACCTCCCGGCGACCGTGGCCGCCGCCAGTGGGCGGCGGCAGGGGTGCGGTGGGTGAACCACCACGAGCGCTGAGGGGCTGCCCATGCCCCGGGAGCCGGCGTTCAGGCGACGAGCGGAGCCATGGATGGCGAAGCGAAGTCGTCTGCGAGCGACCGGAGGCCTGGAAGGCCGCAGTGAGCGTCCGGCGACGGGGCGTGGGCAGCCCCGACCCCGCACCAGAACACGCAATCCAGCCAGGCGACCGTAAGCCGACGCCGGGACGGCGCTCCGCCATCAGGGAGCCTGCCGGGAGGCCGAGCGGGCGATGTGGTGGTGGAACGCGTCGGCGAGTGCCAGCCAACTGGCTTCGATGACGTTCTCGCTGACGCCGACCGTGCCCCAGATGTCGTGGCCGTCGGTGCTTTCGATCGACACGCGGACCTTCGCCGCCGTGCCCTCCTGGCCGTTGATCACCCGCACCTTGTAGTCCAGCAGGTGCATCGATCGTACCGCCGGATAGCGCGGCTCGAGCGCCTTGCGGACCGCCGCGTCGAGAGCGTTGACGGGGCCGTCCCCCTCGGCGACCTCGTGGCGCGTCTCGTCGCCCACCCGGAGCTTGACCGTCGCCTCGGTGAGCGTCTCCTCGGCCTGTCCGGGCGCGACCCGGCTCTCGACGGCGACGTTGTAGGCCAGCTTGTCGAATACCGGCCGGAACGTCCCGGCACAGCGCTCGACGAGCAGATCGAAGCTCGCCCCCGCCGCCTCGAACTGCCAGCCGTCGTTTTCCAACCGGCAGACCTCGGCGAGGACGCGCTCCATCAGCGCCCGGTCGTGGCGCAGGTCGGGGCGGGCAACGAGGGCCTGGATGTTCGACCGGCCGGAGAGCTCGCTGACGAGGATCCGCCGCGAGTTACCCACCGCCTCGGGGGCGACGTGCTCGTAGGAGCTCGTCGCCTTGGCGACGGCGTGGACGTGCATCCCTCCCTTGTGCGCGAACGCGCTCGACCCCACGAACGGCTGCCCGGGGCGATACGACATGTTCGCGGTCTCGTAGACGAACCGCGACAGCTCGGTGAGGTGGGCGGTGCCGGCCCCGCCGAGCACGACGTGGCCGGCGGACTTCAGCGCGAGATTGGCGACGACCGCGATCAGGTCGGCATTGCCGCAGCGCTCGCCGAGACCGTTGATCGTGCCCTGCACCTGGATCGCACCGGCCGCGACCGCGGCGAGCGAATTGGCCGTGGCGAGATCGCAGTCGTTGTGGCAGTGGATCCCGACCCCCTGGTCGAGGTCGGCGGCGCGGAGGACGTCGACCGCCTCGCGCACGATCCGCGCCAGCTCGTCGGGGAGCGTGCCGCCGTTGGTGTCGCAGAGCACGATCCGCGTGGCGCCGGCGCGGGCCGCGGCCAGGATCGTCTCGGCGGCGTAGGGCGCGTCGAGCTTCCAGCCGTCGAAGAAGTGCTCGGCGTCGTAAAACACCTCGCGGCCCGACGCGACGAGATGGCCGACCGTCTCGGCGATCATCGCCAGGTTCTCCTCGCGCGACACACCCAGCACCTCGGCGACGTGAAACGCCGACGTCTTGCCGACGATCGCGATCACCGCCGTGCCGGCGTCGAGCAGCGCGCGCATCCCGGGGTCGTCGGCGGCCGCCATGCCGCGGCGCCTCGTCATCCCGAACGCCACCACCCTCGCGTGGGCGAGGGGGAGATCGCGCACGAGCGCGAAATACTCGGCATCCTTGGGATTGGAGAGCGGATAGCCCCCTTCGACGAAGTCGATCCCGGCGGCGTCGAGGCGCCGCGTGATCGCCAGCTTGTCGGCGAGCGAGAAGTGGACCCCTTCCCCCTGGGCACCGTCGCGGAGCGTGGTGTCGTAGATCTCGATCGTGCGCGGGTGGGTCATCGGAGCGCGGGGCAGGGGAGCGGATGGCAGGGAGCGGAGTATAGCCCGGCTCCCCCTCAGGGCCGCGCACCGGCCGCTGCCGGCTCGTCGCGGAGCGACGCGAGCCAGGCGACGAGGTCGCGGAGATCGCGCCGCGAGAGGCGCGTGGCCAACTCGGCCGGCATGGCAGACGCCCCGTCGCGCCGGTCCTCGATGTCGGCCACCGGGACGCGCGTGAGACTGCCGTCGGCGCGGACGAGCACGATCTCCTCGGCGCTCTCCGTGCGCACGATCCCCGCTTCGGTCCGGCCATCGGCGGTGACGAGCACGACCGTGCGGTAGCCGTCGGCGATCCGGGCGCTCGGTTCGCGCAGGCTCTCGAGGAGATAGGCCCGGTCGCGCCGCGAGCCGATCCCGTCGAGGCGCGGCCCGACCTCCCCACCGCCGTCCCCGACCCGGTGGCAGCGGAGGCACTCGACCGTGGCACGGTGCAGGAAGACCTCCCGGCCGCGGGCGGCGTCGCCCCCGTCGAGGAGATCGTCACCGGCACTCTCGATGGCCGTGCGCAGGGCGGTGGGCACGCGGTCGCCGACGAGCGCGAGGGTCTCGAGCCGGAGCCGCGGATCGCCGGCGCCGCTGCCCAGCGCCGCCGCGAGACGGTCGAGCAGCGTTGTAGGCGCGGCATCTCCGAGCTGCCCGAGAATCCCGAGCGCCGCCTGCTGCTCGCGGAGGCGCTCGTCGTCGGCGGCCCGGGTGCCGAGAGCGGAGGCGAGCTCGTCGGCGAGCCCCGCGGTGGCGCCGTGGCGCACCCGGACGCGCCACGCCGCGGTGCGTAGTGCAGCGGCCGGCGCGGCGGCGAGTCCCCGCGTCAACTCGAGCGCCGCGGCTCCATCGACGTTGCCGAGCGCTTCGAGGGCGGCCCCTCGCGCCGCGGCGGGGCGGCCGCCGTCGGTGACGGCGGCGGCGAGGAGGGCGGCGACGCCGTCGATGCCGAGCGTCGCCGCGGCGTCGAGCGCCGCGGTGCGCACCGCCTCGTCGTCGGTGGCCAGCAGCGTGGGAATCACGGCGGCGAGTGCCCGGCGCGCCGGCTCGGCATCGCGCGGCTCGAACGGCCGCCAGCTGCCGATCACCCGGTCGCGCGGCCGCGGCGCCGCCCAGCCGGCCAGCAGCGCCAGCACCTCGAGCCGCCGGGCCGCCGGCATGCCGGCGCTGGCCGCCAGCGCGGCGACTCGCTCGGCGTCGGCCTCCGTCCCCTCGCGCTCGGCGGCGGCCAGGGCCCGGCGCAGGAAGGCGTCGCCGTCGAGGCCCTCGCGCGGACCGGTGAGGAGCTTGCCGGCGAGCGCCCGGGTGGCCGCCGCGATCGGAACGTCGTGGATCGCGCGGGCCGCTTCGACGACGATCGCCGCGTCGGCGTCGTCGAGGGCGCGGGCGATCGCCGGATCACCGTGGCGGCGGAGGGCGAGGACGGCGGCGAGCCGCACGGCCCGGTCGGGATGGCCGAGCAGCGCGCCGAGCGCCGGGCCATCGGCGGCACCGGCGAGGGCCATGACCAGCGGATGACGGGCATGGGGATCGGGCGTGGCGTCGCGCGCGCCGGCGGCCGCGATCGCCGCGACGATCCGCCCGACGAGCGCCTGCCGGTCGAGCGAATCGGGAGCGCTGCCGGCGAGGCGGCCGATAGCGATCGCCGCGGCGCCGCGGACGAACGGATCGCCGTCGTCGAGGCGCGGCACCAGCGCCGCGATCGCCGGGCCCGCGGCGGGGGCCTGGTCGCCGAGGCAGCGCGCGGCGACGAGGCGCACCTCGCGGCGCGGATCGCCGAGCCGGCCGAGGAGGTCGTCGGTCAGCGTCCGGCGGCGCGCGTCGCCGGCAGGCAGCCGCCGGGCGATCTGCTCGATGCCCCACAGCGCGTGGACGACGGCGAGCAGCGGCTCGTCGGCCGCCAGCCGGGCGCGGAGCGCCGCGTCGTCGCCGCGCCGCGCCAGCTCCCACTGCGCTTCGAGCCGGATCCGCCGATCGGCATGGGCCAGCAGTTCGGTGAGCCGGGGGGAGGGCAGCGCCGTCCAGTCGCCGGCGAGGAGCGTGCGGACCTCGGCGACGGCGCGCGAGTGCGCGGCCGCCGCGGCGGGATCGGCGGGGCGGGGGACGAAGCGCCACAGCCGCCCCTTGCCGAGGCCGTCCCAGCCGTGGACCCAGTCGCTCACCCACACCGCGCCATCGGGGCCGATCTCGACGTCGGTCGCGAGGACGTGGCGAAACGTCTCCTCCTCATCGACGGCGGCAAAGGCGCTGCCGGCCGGCTCGATCCGGAAGCTGCGCACCGAGCTGGTGGCGGCGGCGCCGCGGAAATCGGCGAGGAAGAACCGGCCGCGCCAGGGTTCCGGCAGTGTGCCGGGATCGGCGGCGAAGCCCGCCGGCCCGGCGCCGATGTGGGCCAGCGGCGGCACGATGAACGCCGCCTGCCCCGGGAATGCCGTCCGCCACAGCTCCTCGCGGTTGAACGGCCCGCGGTCGGGGAGGTACTGCACCGGCCCGCGCCAGCCGGAGTCGCCCCCCGGCACGATCCACACGAGTCTCGTCTTGTCGCCGCCGTCGGTGTTGTTGTCGACGGTAAACAAGTTGCCGAGGTCGTCGAAGGCGAGCTCCTGCGGGTTGCGCAGTCCGGTGTGGACGACCTCGAGCCCCGAGCCGTCGGTCTCGCAGCGGAACACGGCGCCACTCTCCGGGTTCTGGAGGGAGCCGTCGCCCCCGTCGACGGCGTAGCCGCGGTCGCCGATCGAAAACCACAGCCGGCCGTCGGGGCCGAGCGTGAGTCCGTGGAGATCGTGGCCCTGGATGGCGACGCGCACGCCGTAGCCGGTGTGGAGCGGCTCGCGCCGCTCGGCGATCCCGTCGCCGTCGGCATCGACGAGGTGGTAGAGCGACGGGATGCAGGCCAGCCAGACGGCGCCGCGCCGGGCGACAATCCCCGCGGCATGGCCGTCGACGAGCCGGTTGAACCCGTCGGCGAAGACGGTCGCCCGGTCGGCGCGGCCGTCGCCGTCGCTGTCGACGATCCGGCGGACGCGGTCGGTCTCGGCGACCCACTCCGGCGCCCGGTCGCCGAGCAGGCGAACCATGAACGCGAACCTGTCGTCGACGTGGCGCGAGGCCAGGTCGGCGTCGAGCCAGGTGTCGTCGTTGATCCGGACGTTGTCGCCGACCCCCTTGTGGGCGCGGAACGCCTCGCAGGCGTAGACCACGCCCGTCGCCCGGTCGATCGTGAACGCGACCGGGTTGGCGATCAGCGGCTCGGCCGCGAACGGCTCGACCGTGAACCCCTCCGGCACCCCGATCGCCGCCGCGGCGCCGACCGGTTCGTCGCTCGCCGGCGCCACGCGCGGCTCCCGCGCCGGCGGCGGCGGCTCGATCCCCGGCACGGCCGGCGGGGCGCTCCCGCCCCGTGGAGCGCCGACCGTCGCGCAGGCACCGAGCACCGCCGCCCACGCCACCCGCTTCCACGCCATCGTCCGTCCTCCCGTCACCCTGCTGCCGGTCCGTCGGCCCACACCGGCCGCTGGTAACGGTAGGCGGGCTTGAGCGACACGTCCTTGAACGGCTCGCGATACAGCACCGACGTCGACGCCGCGACCGGGGGCACGAGCCACATCCAGCGGCCGTAGGGCTCGCGGCCGGCGGCCTGCTCGTTGCGGCAAAACTCGAGAAACTCGTGGCCGACGGCGTGGTGGTCGGCGATCTTCACCCCCGCCCGGTCGAACGACCAGAGCACCGCCTCGGTGAGCATGAGCTGCGCCTTGTCGCGCCACAGCGTCCGGTCGTTGCCGATGTCGAGCCCCATCCGCTCGGCGATCTCGGGGAGGAGGTCGTAGCGGTCGGCGTCGGTGAAGTTGCGCGCGGCGATCTCGGCGTCGAGGTACCAGCCGTTGAACGGGGCGAACGGGTAGGTGACTCCACCGGCGTCGAGGGCCATGTCGCTGACGGCAGGCACGGCGTACCACTTGAGCCCCCGCGCCGCCAACCAGGGATGATCGGGGTGCGACAGCGGCACCTCTGGGCGGCAGTCGGCGGGGAGGGGATAGAGGCGCGGGCCGGTGGTCGGCGTCTCGATCACCAGCGGGAGGAGGTCGAAGTCGGTGCCGGGGGGCTCCCAGCCGAGGTCGATGATCCGGCGCGTGAGGGCGTTTTGCGCCGGGTCGCCCACCTGGCGTCCCGAGCGGAGGCGGAGCCCGGCGTAGCGGAGCAGCTGCGGGTTCCAGACCCGCGGCGCGGGGCGGTCGGGCGTGGTGGGGGCGAAGACGGTGATCGCCGGGCGGATGTTGCCGCCGTTGAAGGCGAAGCGGAGGTGCTCGAACAGCGCCTCGGCGATGTCGTCGGGAGTATCGAGGTGGCGGCAGTCGCGGAGGTGGAGCGCCTGCCAGTGGAGCCGGCCGACGCAGCGGCCGGCGTTGCGCCACGCGAGCCGGGCGGCGAACGCCAACTCGTCGGCGGTCTTCCGCCACGTGCCGGTCGCCGCGAACGCCTCCCTGACGCGCGTGATCCGCTGGGCCGGATCGGTGCCGGGGCGTTGCTCGGCGAAGTACTGCAGGAGGAACCGCTCCGCTTGTTCGACCGCGGGCAGCGTCGTGGCGATCGTCACCTCGCCCCCGGGGGGACCGGCCGGCGTGAACGGCCGGCGCCGCCAGCCGCCGGGGCGGCCGACACTTCCCTCGCCGCGGAGCGGATGGTCGAAGCTCTCGCAGGCCACGGCCACGCCGGGCAAGCCGGCGAGGGCGGCGGCGACGGTGGCATTGAAGTCGGCCGGGCCACACGCGATCACGTCGCACGCGCCTTCGGCCGCCACGCGCTGACGAAGCGCCGCGCCGCTGATCCGCCCCTGGCTCGCGGACCACCAGGTCTCGAGGCCGATCCGTCCGGCCTTGGCCGCTGCCTCGAGCTCCGCCAGGTAGGGTGCGGCGTCGCGGGAGCGCGCGGAAAAGATCACCCGGATCCGCCGCGTCGCCGCCAGGCTCCGCACCGCCGCGATCGCCGGCGTCACGCCGATGCCGGCGACGACATACACCAGCGTCGCCGGGCCGTCGGCCGCGGGGCAGCACTCTCCCTGCGGCGGCAGCACGCGCACCAGCGTGTCTGGCCCGGCGGCGGCCAACCAGGGGGAGAACAGGCCCCCTTCCTCGAGCTTGACCCCGAGCTCGTAGCCGTCGGGGCGGGCGGCGGTGAGCGTGTAGGGGCGGCCGACCCAGCGGCCGTCGATCAGCCCCTCGACGCGTACGTGCTGGCCGACGGCCGCGGCCGGCAGCGGGCGCGAGTCGATCGGCACGAGCCGGGCGCGCACCGCACCGACGGCCAGCGGCGCGATCTCCACGCGGCACAGCGCGAAGCCACCGCCGCCGAGGAGGGCCGCCAGCCGGCCGCGGCAGCCACCACACACGCCGCCGGCGCCGGTCACGCGCACCAGATCCTCGACCGTCGCCGCCCGGGCCGCGGCGGTGCGGATCGCCCCCGCCGTCGCCAGCGTGCAACTGCAGACGATCTCGGCGCCAGTCGGCACGCGCTGCGCCGCCGCCTCCTCGAGCCAACTCCCGGTCGCGGTGAATGCCCGGCGCTGCCAGTCGGCGACCGCGCCGCCGCGCAGGAGCAGCCCCATCAGCGCCGGCAGGTGCGGCCAGGCGCCGGTCGTCGACAGGCCGACGAGCCTGTCGCCGTCGCCGAGCATGATCGAGACGGTGCCATCGGGAGATGAGACGACGTCGCGCGGCACTTCAGCAGCGCCGCTGCGAACCGCCTCGGTGCGTGGACCGGCGGGAAAGTGGCGGACGCGCACCCGCCCCGCGGCCGACCCCGAATAGTCGGTGACGATGCACGACTCGTCGCCGACATGGGCGAGATACCGGTACGCGGTGCCGAGCGTGGGGAGGTCGTGGGCGGTGGCGAGGCCCTCGAGCATCGTCGCGAACGGCCCCGTGCCGCGCCGCGAGCCCTCGAGCGCCGTCGCCTCGATGACCAACAGCTCGGCGGCCGACAGCGCCGCCGCGCGGAGCCGGCGTGGCCGGCCGGCGAGCGTGCCGCGCTCGCCGACGAGCAGCCCGGGGCCGATCGTCTCGCTCGGTTCCGGGCACCCCGGATGCCAGAGGCCGATCTCGCCGCCGAGGACGAAGTAGGCATGCGTCGAGGGATCGCCCGGCTCGAACAGCACCTCCCCCGCGCGGAGCTGCCGCGACTGGGCCGGCGCCGCCCCGGTGGCGCCGGCGAGCTCGGCGGCCAACGCGCGCCACTTGCGCCACGCGTTTTCGACCGACTGGCGCTGCAGCGCGGCGCCGGCGGCCGGGTCAGTGGCGATCCGCGCTCCCAACAGCGCCCCGGGCAGCACGGCCACGGTCGCCGGCTCGAGCGCCAGCACGGTCGCGGTGCGGAAGTGGCGCCCGGCGACGAGCGCCTGTTCGCCGAGGAAGGAGCCGGGGCGTTCGACGGTGTCGATCCGGCGCAGCCCCGCGCCGGCGCCGCGGACATAGACCCCGAACCGCCCCGCCAGGAGCACATAGGCATCGCCGGCCGGCTCGCCTTCGGTGACGAGCACCTCCCCCTCGGCCACGTCGAGGCGCGTCGCCGCGGTCGCGAGCGCGTCGACGTCGGCCCCCGGGCTGGCGGCGAGCAGGTCGCCGAGTGACTGCCTGACCAGATCGCGCTGCGTGGGGGAGAGCATGGCGGCGAGAGAGGGCGCGGGACGACCGATCCGGGACCGGCGGCAGTGTACCGGGCAGCCGCGCCGGGGCTCCTGGGCAGCCGTGCCGCTGGCAGGGTACCGTGGGGAGACGAGACATCATCCCGTGCGGAATGCCGACTACGACACGATCATTCGGTCATTCCGCTGATGTCGCCCCGCGCGAGACGACGTAGGTCGGAAACGACCCGTAGCGCTTGTCAAAGTCGAGCTGCCGCACGAACGTGCAGCGGAACGCGGCGTGGCTCTCGAGCGCCGCACGGGCCGCGAACGCCTCGGTGGCATAGACCTGCCCCGGAGGTGTCTTCGGTTCGAGGCGCGCGGCCTGGGCGATGTCGATCGCCGTCAGTCGCGGCCGGACCGTTGGCCCGGGTCGGTGGCTGTCGCGGCAAGGCGATTCTCGTGGATCTCGGCGTTCGACAGGCCCCACAGACGGGCCGGGCCGTCGTCCGACCCCGTCGCCAGACAGCGGCCGTCGGGGCGGAAGGCGAGTGAATTGACCGGACCGGCATGTCCCGCGAGCACCGCCAGCGACACCCCCGACGAGGCCTCCCACACCCGCGCGGTCTTGTCGCGCGAGCCCGTCGCCAGGCGCGTACCGTCGGGGGCGAACGCGAGGCTCGTGATCGGAAGTGAGTGCCCGGTGAGGGTCGCCACCTCCGCCCCCGTCGCCGCGTTCCAGATCCGTGCCGTCGCGTCGTCCGATCCGGTCGCGAGGCGAGTGCCGTCGGGGCTGAAGGCGAGGCTCGTGACCGCGAGATCGTGCCCCGTGCAGACGGCACGCTGGCTCCCCGTCGCCACGCTCCAGATCCGCGCCGTACGGTCTCTCGACCCGGTCGCGAGGAGCGTGCCGTCGGGGCTGAAGGCGACGGCATTGAGCCGGTCGACGTGCCCGGAGAGCACGACGACCGTCGCTCCGCTGGCCACGTCCCAGACCCGCGCCGTCTTGTCGGTCGATCCGGTGACGAGGCGGCTGCCGTTTGGACTGAAAGCAAGCGCGGTGATCGACCAGGTGTGTCCCTTCAGATCGGCCCGCACGGTTTTCGTCGCGGTGTCCCAGATCGACAACCGGCCATCGGCCGACCCGGTCGCCAGGCTGCGGCCGTCGGGGGCGAAGGCGATCACCGTGAGCGGCTGGCGGTGTCCCCGAAGGACGCCAAGCGACGCTCCAGTGGCCGCGTCCCAGATCCCGGCGGTGCCATCGACGGAGGCCGTGGCCAGCCGCTTCCCGTCGGGACTGAAGGCGACGGCCGTGACCTCCGCCTCGTGCCCCACGCACGTCGCCAGCGAGCGATCGATCGCCGACCGGAGGATCGCCAACTCGAGCGGCATGGCGGCGGCAGCGCCATAGGCGGCGCGATGGGCGGCGACGGCGTCGGCGAAGACGTCGCTGACCCGCCGCCGGTCGCGGGTGTCGAGGACAGCCTCGAGCTTCTCGAGCGTCGTCGTGTAGACGCGGCGCTTGGCGCGCAGCGCCTCGGCCGCGGCCGCGCGCCACTGCCCGACCGCGACGACCGCGACGACCGCGGCGAGAGACGCCACGATCCAGAGCACGGGCTTTCTCATCGAGTGACTCCCGGCGGGTGGAGGCCATCCCCGTAGTGCTTGTCGCCCACACCCCTCAACTGAACCACCGACCCGAATCCACGGCGACCGGATATCGACCGAACGCCGGGCATTTCTGGCCCTACCCATGCCGCCCGCGCGGTGGCAGTGGCGCGACGCGAACTGAAAAGATGCGCCGCGGTGCTGCCTTCTTGACGGCGAAGGGAACGCATGTATAGGTTAGACGACCACGGGGCTTGCGAGGACACTTTCCCCATGGACATCGCCGGCGTTCGCGAGGCACTTCACGCGCAGCCGTTCGTGCCGTTTTCGATCCGGCTGGCCGACGGTCGGTCGCTGCCCGTGCCGCACCCCGACTTCGTCGCCCTGACGCCGCGGCGGGTGATCGTGGGGGCGGCCGACGATACTTGGTCGGTGGTCGAGCCGCTCCTGATCGTGTCGCTCGATCACGGCGGGGACCGGGCACCGGACGGGCTCGATCCCGGAAGCCACGGCCGACGGGCCGGCTGACGGGCTCGCCGGGGCGAGCCTGGCCGAGGGCTCAGTCGTCGTCGTCCGCGTCGGACGCGGCGGCTTCGTCGTCGTCAACGGCCGAGCCGTCGTCGGCAGACGCATCGTCTTCCCAGGCCTCGTCGTCGTCTGACGTGGCGGAAAACGTGTCGAGAGCGTCGGCGTCGGCGTCCGCCTCGGCGAACGCGTCGTCCTGCTCGAACGACTCGCCGTCGTCGTCCCCCTCGCCCTCGTCGTCGTCGTCAGTCTCGAACTCGACCGGCTCGGGGGCAGGGCGCCCCACCTGTTTCGCGGTCAGCCCTCCCGCCGGCTGGGGCTCGCCGGCATGCGGCTGGATCTTCAGCTTCCGCGGGGCGGGATCGGGGGGCGGGGCCGGCGTGCCCTTCCGCGACGCCCACTGCTCCATCGTGAGGAGGACCTCGCGCGCCTGGCTGCCGGCATACTGGCCGACGACGCCGTCTTCGGCCATGAAGTCGATCAGCCGCGCGCCGCGGCCGTAGCCCACGCCGAGGGCGCGCTGGAGGAGCGACACGCTGCCGCGCCCCTCGCGGATCACCACCTCGACGGCGGCGTCGTAGAGGTCGTCCTTGTCCTGCGGCGAGCCGGCGGGGGTGGCCTGGGCGTCGGCGGCGCCGGCGGGCTGGAGGTTGACCAGCTCCGCGGCGTACTGCGGCGTGTCGGTGCCGACCGCGGCCATCACGCGGCCGATCTCGTCGTCGCTGACGTAGGTGCCCTGGCCACGGAGGATCTGGCTGGTGCCCGGGGAGAGGAACAGCATGTCGCCGTTGCCGAGGAGGCGCTCGGCCCCCATCTCGTCGAGGACGACGCGGCTGTCGGTGCGGCTCGCGACCTGGAACGCGATCCGCGCCGGCAGGTTGCTCTTGATCAGGCCGGTGATCACGTCGACGGTCGGCTTCTGCGTGGCGAGGATCAGGTGGATCCCGACCGCGCGGCTCTTCTGGGCGAGGCGGATGATGTGCTGCTCGATCTCCTTGCCGGCGGTCATCATCATGTCGGCGATCTCGTCGGCGATCATCACGATGAACGGCATCGTCGTCGGGATCGCGTCGGCCTCCTCCTGGCTCGGCGGGTTGATCCGCCGGATCAGCTCCTCGCGGCCGATCTGGTTGTATTGCGTGAGGTGACGGACGCCGACCTTGGCCAACAGCGCGTAGCGTTCCTCCATCTTCTGCACCGCCCAGGCGAGGATCGCCTCGGCCTTCTTCATGTCGGTGACGACCGGGTGCATGAGGTGGGGGAGCGACTTGTAGGGCGTCAGCTCGACCATCTTCGGGTCGATCAACAGCATCCGCACCTCGTCGGGCCGGCGCGTCATCAGCATCGACACGATGATCGAATTGAGGCAGACGCTCTTGCCGGTGCCGGTGCGGCCGGCGATGAGGAGGTGGGGCATGGCGGCCATGTCGACCACCATCGGATTGCCGGCCACGTCCTTGCCGAGGTAGATCGGGATCTTCATCGCCCGGCTCTTGGCCTGCGTCTCCTCGATCACCTCGCGGAGGCGGACCATCTGCCGGGTGGTGTTGGGGACCTCGATGCCGACCGAGTTCTTCCCCGGGATCGGGGCGACGATCCGCACGCTCGGCACGCGCAGCGCGATCGCCAGGTCGTCGGCGAGGTTGGCGATCTTCGCCAGCCGCAGGCCGGCCTCGAGCTCGATCTCGTACTGCGAGATCACCGGTCCGGTCTCGATCTCGACGACGCGGACCTTGAACCCGAAGTCGCCGAACGTCTTCTCGAGCACGCGCGCCCGCTCGCGCACCTCCTGCTCCTGCTCCTCGAGGTGCATGTGCTCGGCGGGGAGGAGAAGGTCGAGGCCGGGGAGCTCGTACTCGGCCGCCGGATCGGGCGACAGCTCGACCACGCTCACCGCCTGGCGCCGGTTGGCCGTCGAGCGGATCGGCACCGGCCGCGCCACGGCGGGAGCCGGCGCCGCGACGGCGTCGTCGTCGTCCGAGGCGTCGCTCGGCTCGTCGGCTGCGACCGAGTCGTCGTCGATGAACGAGTCGTCGTCTTCCGGCGGTAGCGTGGCGGCGACGGCGCGGCGGCGGACGCGGATCGTCGGGCCGTCGTCGGCGGCGTGGTCGGCGTCGTAGGCGTGGTCGGTGTCGTCGTCAGCCGTGAGGTCGATGGCCGGGCGGAGAGGCGCTGCGGCGACGCTCGGTTCCTTCGTGGCGAGCGCCGGAACGGGCAGCGCGGCCATCGCCTCGGCGGCCCGGCGGCCTCCCCCGGCGACGAGAGCGACGGCGGCGGCCACGCCGGCGCCGATCGCCGTCGCGATCGCGATCACGCCGTGCCCCACGGCGACGAGCCAGGCTTCGGCGAGGAGCCAGCCGCCGGCAAGGGCGACGCCGACGGCGGCGATCACGGCGCCAGTGGGCGCGAGCCAGCCCTCGGCGAAAAACCTCCCCAACGCCCCGAGCCTGCCACCGGGGCCCCACACGGGCCGCGCGACCCAGGCCGGCAGCAGCAACGCCATGAGCGTGCACAGCCCGAGCGTGGCGAGCACGGCGCCGGTGGTCCGCAGCGGAAGGTCGGCCAGCGCGCGGCGGCGGAGCAGCTGCCAGTCGAGCGCGGCCAGCAGGAGGACGACCAACCAGGAGGCGTGGCCGAAGGCGCTGATGAGACTCGCCGCCACGATCGCGCCGACGAGACCACAGGCGTTGGCCGGTCCGACGGGCGGGGGAAAGACGCTTCCCGCCGGTGGATCGGCGGGATCGAACGTCGCCAGTGCCACCGCGAGGAGGACCACGACCGCCAGCAGCACCAGGCCCGCGATCCCGCGGAGGCGGTCGGTCGACGCGACGATGCCTTCTTCAGGGCTCGCCGCCGGGGGAAGCGCGACGAGAGGGCGCGAGGGGGGGAAGGGGCGCGCGGCGGCGCCGCGGCGCGGGATGGTGGCCATGGTGGAGTCCTTTCCACCGGAACTCTACCCGCCACCCCCGTGCCGGGCGGCGGCGGGGATGGCCCCGACGCTGCCCGGTCGTGAGGATCACTTCGGCCGTGCCGGTCGTGCCGGCCGTGCCGTCACTTGCCAACGCCCGTCTTCGCCTCGCGGACCTTCACCTCGAGCTCCTCGAGGTAGCCGCGGATCGATTCGATCGCCGCCTCGGAGGCGTTGTCGAGGGCCTTCCGCTGGACGGCGAGCGCCCTGTCGAGCTTGCCCTGCATCTCGTAGAGGTGGGCGAGCGTGTCGAGGACGTTGCCATTCTTCGCATCGAGCTCCACGCCGCGCTCGGCGGCGGCCACGGCCGCGGCGACCAGCGCGTCGGGCACGTCGTTGCCCTGCTGGGCGGCCATGACGACGTTCCACGCCAGCTCGTTGAGCGCCTCGGCCGAGTCGTTGGCCTCCTTTGCCGCCGAAGCGAACGCCTCGACCGCGAGATCACCGCCGGCCGCCATCGCGATCTGGCTGCGGATCTGCTTGAGGCGCGCCTTGACCTCCGGGCTCTTGACGTCGTCGATCCACGAATCGATCAGCGCCACCGCCTCGGCGGCCTTGCCCTGCTGCATCAGCGCTACCACGCCGCGGAACTTCTGCTGGATCTCGTTCATCTCCCGGGAGGTCGCCGCGAACGCCTCGCGGTCGAACTCGCCGGAGACGATCTCCGCCAGCGGGTCGTCCATCTGCATCGGGTGACCGATCCACTCGATCTCCCCCGTCTTGCCGACGATGAACGCGGTGGGGATGCCGCTCTGGCCGGCGGCCTCCATGTAGTCGCGCGACACCGAACCGTCGGGGTCGGTGGTGAGCAGGTAGTTGGCGGTGATCTCACCGTAGGTCTTGCCCCCCTCGGCGTCGGTCTCGAGGAACTCCGTGACCGTGTCGAGGTCCTCGTCGCTGACGCTGATCACCGTGACCCCCTTTTCGGCGAACTTCTCCTGCAGTTCGCTCAGATGCGGCATGCTCGTGCGGCAGGGGGGGCACCAGGTCGCCCAGAACTCGACGACGTAGACCTTCCCCTTCTCGAACTTCGTGATCGGCTCGAACTTGCCGTCGGCGTCGCGGCCGGCCTTCTGCACCCAGTGCTCGATGTCGAGCGCCGGCGCCTTCGAGCCGATGCCGAATTCGTCGGCCCGGGTCGAGGCGCTGGAAGCCCACCCCGCCAGCGCGAGGACCGCGACGACGGCGAACGGAAAACGGTTCGATGGAACACGCATGGGAAAGATCCTCCAAGGGGGAAGCGGGCGAGGGAGGGACACACCGGCGTCGGGCGCGCGGACGTTGCGGAGCGCGGCGAGCGACAGGACCGGTCCCTCCAGCGCCGGCAGTCTACTCCCCCCGTCGGCGGTCGGGAACCGGAGCGTGGCGGCTAGGCGAGGATCTCGCGCACGATCCGGCCGTGGACGTCGGTGAGGCGGTAGCGGCGCCCCTGGAAACGGTAGGTGAGGCGCTCGTGGTCGATGCCCAGCAGGTGGAGCATCGTGGCGTGGAGGTCGTGGACGTGGACGCCGTCGCGGGCCACGTTGTAGCCGAGGTCGTCGGTCTCGCCGAACGACGTGCCGCCGCGGATCCCGCCGCCGGCCATCCAGATCGTGAAGCAGCGCGGATGGTGGTCGCGCCCGTAGCCGCCGCCGGGCGTGTACAGCCCTTGGCAGTAGTTGGTGCGTCCGAACTCCCCTCCCCAGACGACGAGCGTCTCGTCGAGCATCCCGCGTGCCGCCAGGTCTTCGACGAGCGCGGCGGCGGGCTGGTCGGTCTGCTTGCACTCGCCGCGGATCCCGCCGGGGAGGCCGCCGTGGTGGTCCCAGTCCTGGTGGTAGAGCTGGATGAAGCGCACCCCGCGCTCGGCGAGACGGCGGGCGAGGAGGCAATTGGCGGCGAACGTGCCGGGATCCTTGGCGTCGGGGCCGTAGCGCTCGATGACGTGCGCCGGCTCGTCGGAGAAGTCGGTCACCTCCGGGACGCTGGCCTGCATCCGGAAGGCGAGCTCGTAGTTGGCGATCCGCGTGGCAATCTCGGCGTCGGCGCCGGCATGCTCGTGGAGGGCGCGGAGGCCGTCGAGTGCCCGGCGCCGGCTCGCCGCCGAGACGCCGGGGGGATTGCCGAGATACAGCACCGGGTCGCCGCCCGAGCGGAACCGGACCCCCTGGTGCTGCGTGGGGAGGAACCCCGCGCCCCACAGGTGCGACATCAGCGGCTGGCCCCCCTTGTTTTTCGTGATCAGGACGACGAACGAGGGGAGGTCGTCGCTCGAGCGCCCGAGGCCGTAGTCGAGCCAGGCGCCGATGCTCGGCCGGCCGGGGATCTGCGAACCGCTCTGCATGAAGGTCACGCCGGGCCCGTGGTTGATGCTCTCGGTGTACATCCCCTTCACGAAACACAGCCGGTCGGCGACCGCGGCGGTGAACGGCAGGGCTTCGCTGAGCCACGCGCCCGACTGTCCGTAGCGCGCGAACGAAAGCGACGAGCCGACCATCGGGATCGAGCTCTGGTTGCCGCTCATCCCGGTGAGGCGTTGGCCGCCGCGGATGCTGGCGGGGAGCTGCTCGCCGGTCCGCGCCACCAACTCGGGCTTGTAGTCGTAGAGGTCGAGCTGCGACGGACCACCCGACTGGAAGAGGTAGATCACGCGCTTGGCGCGCGGCGCGAAATGGCAGCCGGCGGGGATCCCGGCGACCGCGTCACCCGCGGGGTGGTCGGTCCGTCCCTCGCCGGCGAGGAGGCTCGCCAGCGCCAGCCCGCCGAACCCCAGGGCGCTGCGCGCGAGCAGCTCGCGCCGGCCCGCAGCCGCGGTCGGAAGCACCACCGGCGGTTCATCGCGTCGGAATCGGGTCATCGCGTCGCTCCGGTCGTCGGGTGCCGTGCCGGCGGGCTCAGCGCTTCACCACGCAGCCGTCATGATTCATCAGGGCGTTGACCGCGGCGGCGACCGCCGCCACCTCGACCGCCGGCACGCCCTCGGCCGGCTTCATGCTCCCCACCGCGACGAGCTTGGCAGCCTCGTCGGGATGGGCGGCGTACCACTCGCGCTGCCCGGCGAGAAGGTCGCGGAGGATCGCCCGCTCGGCCTCGTCGGGGGGCCGGCAGGTGAGCCGTTCGAACGCGGTCACCAGGGCGTCGTCCGGCGCCGCGCCGGAGGCGAGGAGCCGCTCGGCAAGGACCCGCGCCGCCTCGACGAACTGCGGACCGTTGAGGAGCACCAGGGCGTGGAGCGGCGTGTTGGTGACGTCGCGCCGGGCGACGCAGACGACGCGCTTCGGCACGTCGAAGCTCTCGAGCACCGGCGCCGGGCCGGTGCGCCGCCAGAACGTGTACAGGCTGCGCCGGTAGAGGGCCTCGCCGCTCCCGGCCGCCGACGGCTTGAACGATTCGGGGAGGTCGTAGGGATTGACGCTCGGGCCCCCGACGCGCTCGACGAGCAGCCCCGCCGCCGCGAGGATCCCGTCGCGGATCATCTCGCCGGGGAGCCGGTGCCGCGGCCCGCGCGCCAGCCACACATTCGCCGGGTCGTCGGCCTCGACCTGCTCCGCGGCGCCGCTCCGCTGCCGGTAGCTGCGCGAGGTCATGATCGTCGCGAGGAGCCGCTTCATGTCCCAGTCGCGGGCGAAGTCGCGCGCCAGCCAATCGAGCGCTTCGCGGTGCTCGGGGCGCGGCGACTGGCTGCCGAGATCCTCCGGCGTCTTCACCAGCCCGAGGCCGAACAGCCCCTGCCACACCCGGTTGACCGTGACCCGCGCCAGCAGCGGGTGGTCGGGCGCGGTCAGCCAGCGCGCCAGGCCGAGGCGGTTGCGCGGCGCGTCGGCCGGGAAGGGGGGAAGGAAGGCGGGCGTGTCGGGCTGCACCGGGTCGCGGCGCTTGTCGTAGTCGCCGCGCGCCAGCACGTAGGCCGTCTTCGGCACCGCCAGCTCGCGCATCACCATGATCTCCGCCGGCCGCTCGGCGAGGTCGTCGCGCGCCCGCCGTGCCGCCGCGAGCCGATCGCGCGCGACGGCCACGTCGGGATCGAGCGCGGCGGCGACGTAGCCGCCGACGAGCCAGGCGGCTTCGGCCGCCGCCGCCGGGTCGGCCGGCGGCGCGGCGACGAGATCGCGGATCGTCCCCGGCCGGACCAACTCCTGGATCTCGAGCGGCGCGAGGCGCCGGGAGAAGACGCGGAAGTCGTCGACGAGGCCCCCCTTGAAGCCGTTGTCGCGCATCCGCTCGCCGATCCGCACGTGGTCGCCACCGCCGCCGGTGATTTCGCGTGACAAGCCGTCGCGCACCGTCTCGAGCGCCGCCGGCCGGCCGTCGACGACGATCGACAGGCCCGCCGCGCGCCCCGAGCCGTCGCTGGTCACCGCGACATGCGCCCAGCGCCCCGTCGGCACCGGCTCGGCGGTGCGCACGCTGGCCGCGTCTCCCGGCCAGAAGTGGATCAGCGACCACTTCAACCGCCCGTCCTCGACGAGCAGCTCGTAGCCGCGGCTCCCGGCGTCGGTCCAGGCCTGCGAGCGGTGCCAGAGCACGGCCCGCGAGTAGGCCTCCGGCACGCGCACCCAGGCGGCGATCGTGAACGGCTGGCTGCGGCGGAAATTACCGACCGGTGTCTGCACCGGGTGGTCGCCGGTGAGGGCCACGGCGTTGCCGTCGCGCCCCGGCACGAGGCGGTTGTCAGCCGGCGACGTGGCGCCGTCGCGGATCGACAGCCAGCTGGGGAACTTGCCGTCGCCCCCGCGCGCCTCGAAGTCGTAATGCACCAGCTCGCCGGGCACCTCGCCGCGGTGGACGTCGGCGGGAAGCGTGCCGCGCCCCGCCGCCCAGTCCGTCGCCGCCGCCATCGCGGCGCCCTCGCTCCGCGCCACGTCGGTCAGCGCCAGCTCGCACTCCGCCTCCGCCCGGGCCAGGGCGGCGCGCGTCGGCTCGTCGGGCAGCGCCAGCTTCGGTGTCGGCACCGCGGGGGTGAAGAACGAATACAGCCCGGCCTCGTCGACGTCGTCGAAGAACGCGAACAGCTGGTAGTACTCGCGCTGCGAGACGGGATCGAACTTGTGGTCGTGGCACCGGGCACACTCGAGCGTCAGCCCGAGGAACGCCGTGCCGAACGTCGTCGTCCGGTCGTTGACGTGGTTGACGCGGTATTCCTCCTCGACGCTCCCCCCCTCGGCCTCCTGCTGGTGGAGCCGGTTGAAGGCGGTGGCGAGGATCTGCTCGTCGGTGGCGCCCGGGAGAAGGTCGCCGGCCAACTGCCAGGTGACGAAGTCGTTCCAGGGGAGGTTGCGGTTGAAGGCGGCGATCACCCAGTCGCGCCACGGCCACATCGGCCGGTCGCGGTCGACCTGGAACCCGTAGCTGTCGGCATAGCGGGCGACGTCCATCCAGTCGGCCGCCATCCGCTCGCCGTAGCGCGGGCTGGCGAGGAGCCGGTCGAGGAGGCGCTCGTAGGCGTCCGGCGCGCCGTCGGCGACGAACGCCCGGACCTCCTCGGGTGTCGGCGGCAGGCCGGTGAGGTCGAACGTCGCGCGGCGAACGAGCGTCGCCCGGTCGGCCTCCGGCTGGAGCGCGAGCCCGCGGTCGGCGAGCCGCTCGGCGACGATCCGGTCGAGCGGATGGTCGCCGCTCGAGTCGCTGGCAGGGGGCAGCGGCGCGTCGGCGGGCGCGACAAACGCCCAGTGGGGCTCGTAGACCGCACCGGCGGCGATCCACCGGCGCAGGAGATCGACCTGCTCCGGGGCGAGCCGGCCGAGCTTCGCCTCGGGGGGCGGCATGACGAGGTCGGGATCGGTGGAGGTGATCCGCTCGAGGAGGGCGCTGGCAGCGGGATCACCGGCGACGATCGCCGTCGCACCGCCGTCGAGCGCCGTCGTGGCGCTCTCGCGGCGGTCGAGGCGGAGGCCCGCCTGGCGGTTGGCCGAATCGGGGCCGTGGCAGAAATAGCAGCTGTCGGAGAGGATCGGGCGGATGTCGCGGTCGAACGAGATCGGCTCCGGCCCGGCGCCGCGCGTCACCCCGGAGAATCCCCCCGCGCCGGCAATCAGGCAGCAAGCCGCACTGGCGAACACCTGCAGTCGCGTCATCACTCACCCGTTCCGCTGCCCCGCCGCTTCGGCGCGTGGCCGTTCCGCAGACACCGCGGACCACCGCCGCGGCCCGGTCCGTATCCTACTATGGGTTCGCCACCGTCCCCCACCCCGACTTCCCTCCCGGAACCGGCGCGTGCGGCTCTCGTCGCTCGGAGATTCCGCCCTCGTCATCCGCATCGCCCCCGACGGCGCCGCGGGCGACACCGCCACGATCGAGGCGGTGCGCGGCGCGGTCGCGTGCCTGGCCGCCGCCGACCTGCCCGGGGTGGTCGACGTGGCCGCCGCCTCGGCGACCGTCACGCTGTTCTTCGATCCGGGCATCACGTCTGCAACGCTGCTCGGTCCCCTCGTCGGCCGACTCCTCGCGGCCCGTGCCGATCGCGCGGCCGCGGCACCGTGCGTCGTGTCGCTGCCGGTGTGTTACGGCGGCGTCCACGGCCCCGACCTCGACTCCATCGCCGCCCATGCCGGCCTCGCCGCCGACGACGTGATCCGCCTCCACGCCGGCGCGGAGTATCGCGTGGCGATGATCGGCTTCCTCCCGGGGTTTCCCTATCTCGTCGGCTTGCCGGCGGCGCTCGCCACGCCGCGGCTGGCTGAGCCGCGCACGGAGGTGCCCGCCGGCGCCGTGGGGATCGCCGGCGACCGCACCGGCATCTATCCGCTCGCCTCCCCCGGTGGCTGGCGGATCATCGGCCGCACACCGCTGGCTCTCTTCCGCCCCGATCACGATCCACCGACGCGCCTCGCCGCCGGCGACGTCGTGCGCTTCACCCCGATCGATGCCGGCGAGTTCGTCCGCCTCGTGGCGGAGGCCGAACGATGATCCACGTCGTGCGCGCGGCCGGCCAGACCACGGTGCAGGATCTCGGCCGCCCCGGCCACCGCGGCCGGGGCATCGTCCCCGGCGGCGCCGCCGACACCTTGGCCCTCGTCACCGCCAACCTGCTCGTCGGCAACCCGGCGGGCACGGCGGCGCTCGAGATGACACTCCTCGGCCCGGCGCTGTCCGTCGATCGGCCGACCACGATCGCGCTCTCCGGCGCCGACCTCGGCATGCGGGTCGACGGCCGGCCCTGCCCGCCGTGGCGGGCGCACGACCTGCCGGCCGACGCCTGCATCGAGTTCGCCGGACGCCGCAGCGGCTGCCGGGCGATCCTCGCCGTCGCCGGAGGCATCGACGTCGCCTCCGTGCTCGGCAGCCGCGCCACCGACCTGCGCGCCGGCCTCGGCGGCCTTGGCGGGCGGGCGCTGCGGACCGGCGACCTGCTCCCGATCGGTCCGGAGCCCGCACGGCGACCGCCGTCCGGGCCGGCGCTGGCCCCCGACCTCCGCAGCCACGGAGGCGGAAGGGTGCGCTTCGTCGCCGGCCCCGAAGCCGGCTGGTTCACGGCGGCCGCGCGCGACACCTTCGCCACCTCCCCCTACACGCTGACCGCCGCCAGCGACCGGATGGGATGCCGCCTCGCCGGAGCGCCGCTTCCCCTCGCGGCACCGCGCGACATGCTCTCGCAGTCGGTGCTTCCGGGCACGGTGCAGGTGCCCCCCGGGGGCCTGCCGATCGTGCTCCTGGCCGACGCGCCGGTGACCGGCGGCTACCCGAGAATCGGCGTCGTGATCACCGTCGACCTCCCGATCGTCGCGCAGACGATGCCGGGGGAGACGCTCCGGTTCCACGAGGTGGGGCTCGACGAGGCGCTGGCGCTGTGCCGGGAGCGCCGCAGCGCCCTCGCCCGACTCGGCGCCGGGCTGGCGTGCGCGGAGACGCACCGATGACGGGCCGGCACCGCGTCGATCTCAATGCCGACATGGGTGAGGGCGATGGCGACGCCGATGCGGCGCTCCTGGCGATCGTGAGCAGCTGCTCCATCGCCTGCGGCGGCCACGCCGGCGATGCCGGCTCGATGGCGCGCACGGTCCGCCTCGCGGGCGCCCGTGGCGTGGCGGTCGGAGCGCACCCGTCGTATCCCGACCGCGCGGGTTTCGGACGACGGCCGATCGCGATCGCCCCGGCGCGGCTCACCGCGGCGCTCGAAGCGCAGATCGGAGCGCTCGCCACGATCGCCGCCGCTGCCGGGGTGCGGCTCGCCCATGTGAAGCCGCACGGTGCCCTCTACGCCACCGCGGCGACCGACCGCCGCGTGGCCGACGCCGTGGTCGCGGCGGTGCGCGCGATCGACCCGCGGCTCGTACTCGTGGGTCTGTCCGGCGGCGCGCTGCTCCGTGCCGGCACCGACGGCGGACTCGCGGTCGCCAGCGAGGCGTTCGCCGACCGTGGCTACGGGGCCGATGGCACGCTCACGCCCCGTGGTTTCCCCGGCGCCGTCCTCCACGACGCGGCGGCGGTGGCCGCCCGGGCACTGCGGATGGTGACAGCGGGAATCGTCGCGGCTGCCGACGGCGCCGCGCTGCCGGTGCGTGCCGACACCATCTGCATCCATGGCGACACGCCGAACGCCGCCGCGCTCGCCGGCGCCGTGCGCGCGGCACTCGATGCCGCCGGCGTGACCGTCGCGCCGTTCAGTTCCGCCCGATGAAGCTCGGGCGCAGCCGGTGCCCGCCGCCCGGCAGGGCGCGGAGGATGCCGACGAGAAGACCTTCTTCATCGACCGCGGCGAGCGCCTCGGGCGCTTCCGGCGGCAGCGTGATCGGCCGCCCCAGCGCCAGGGCGTCGCGATCCTGGCGGTTCACCGTCAGCCGCGCCAGATGGGGCACGGCGGCGAGCGCCGGCTGCAGCAGACCGACGAGCGCCGTCGGGGTGACCGCGTCGGGGTCGACGGCAGCGGCACGCCAGAACGGGCCGATCGCGGTGCGCTCGAGCGCTTCCATCACCGCCGTCGTGCCGAGCGCCGCGGCGAGGTCGCGGCCGATCGCGCGGACGAACGTCCCCGACGAGCAGACGATGTCGACGTCGAGCCGCGGCCAGTCGTAGGCGCTGATCGCCAGCCGGTCGATCCGGACCGGTTTGGGCGCCAGATCGAGCACGCGCCCCTTGCGCGCGAGCCGGTAGGCGCGCTTGCCGTCGACGTGGACCGCCGAGTAGTCGCAGGGGCGTTGGAGGATGTCGCCTTCGAGCGCGCGGGCGGCAGCGGCGATCGCCGCGGGTGCGGGGCGGAGCGGATCGTCCTCGACGACCAGCGCCGTCTCGAGGTCGTCGGAGGGACTCGACCGGCCGAGGAGGAACGTCGCCCGGTAGTGCTTCGGCAGCTCGTGGAGATGGTCGACGAGGCGCGTCGCCGGGCCGAGGCAGACGATCACGACGCCGCACGCCAGCGGGTCGAGCGTGCCGGCGTGGCCGACCGCCTTCGTGCCGGCCGCGCGGGCGACGACATCGACGACGGCGCGCGACGTCGCCCCCGACGGCTTGTCGATCGCGATCAGGCCGATGAGCGGGGTGGGGGGCATGGGGCGGCGGCAGGACGCGGAACGGTGCCCTCTTCTCGCAGATCGCCGGCGGGAGCCCAAGCCCGTCGCACGCCCCAGCGGGCGCCGGCGTCCGCCGCCTCGGGAGGCGGTTCGCGCCGGTGGCACCGGGCCGCTATCCTCTGGCCCGATTCCTTTTCACGGCCCCCGGGGGAACACCACTCGTGATCGTCCTTCACCGTCTTGTCGTCATCGCGCTGGCCGTCGTCGTGGCGACGGCCGCCGCCCCCGCCTCCGCCCAGACCGCCGACACGATCTACACCGGCGGACCGATCCTCACGATGCGCGGCGAGAAGCCCGAGATCGCCGAGGCCCTGGCGCGGATGAAGGCCCAGGCCGCGAAGGTGCCGCCCGGCGGCTGGATCGTCGGCTTCGGCTACCAGGCCAAGAAACTCGCCGAGAACCGGACGCCGTCGCGTGCCGAGCTCGACACCGTCTCGACGACCGTCCCGGTCCTGATCGTCGACAGTTCCGGCCACCTCGGCGCCGGGAACTCGAAGGTCTTCGAAGTCGCCGGGATCACGGCCGACACACCCGACCCCGCCGGCGGCGCGTTCGCCCGCGGCCCCGACGGCAAGAGCCTCGCCGGCCCGATGGAGGAGACGGCGCTCAACGCGATCCGCGCGAAGCGCCCGCCGTTCACCGGCAAGCTCGCCGCCGATGCGATCACCGGTGCCGCCCGCGTCTGGGCCAGCTACGGCCAGACCACGGCCATGGAGGCGGGCCTCGGCCTCGGCAACGACGACATCGACATCGTCCTCCACGCGATGGCGGAGAACCTCCTCCCGATCGACCTCTACGTGGCGGCCAAGGATTCCAACGTCGATGCCGCCCTCGCGGCCGCCTACCGCGTCGACGCCGCGGTGAAGGAGGCGGAGAGCGGAACGGGCTCCCCCGCGGCGCGGCTGCTCGCCGCCCGCCCCGACCTCGACACGCGCTACGTCAACCGCGTCCGCCTCGGCGGCATCACGTTCTGGCTCGACGGCAGCCTCGACACGGCCTGGATGAAGGAGCCCTACGCCGCCAATCCGCCGGGCAAGGAGGGGGAGTACCGCGCCTACCGCCAGATCCCCGACGAGGTCCTCGACGCCGCCTTCGACCGCTTCTGGCCAACCAGCTTCCAGATCCACATGCACATCAACGGCGACGCCGTCGCCGACCAGGCGCTGGCGGCGATCGAGAAGGCGGTGGCCAAGCACGGGATGCGCGACCACCGGCCGGTGTTCGTCCACGAGCTCAAAGAGGAGCGTTCGAAAGGGACGCTCGAACCGGGCAAACTCGCCGACCTGGTGATCCTCGGCAAGAATCCGCTCGACGTGCCGACCGACTCGATCGGCGCGATCCCCGTCGTCGGGACGATCAAGGAGGGGAAGACGATCTGGCCCCGTGAGGAGTGACGGCGGGCCTCCGCGGCTGCGGGTCAGCTGCCGGGCCTCCGCGGCTGCGGGTCAGCTGCCGGGCCTCCGCGGCTGCGGGTCAGCTGCCGGGCCTCCGCGGCTGCGGGTCAGCTGCCGGGACTGTGGCGGCGGGTTTCGCCGCCTCGCCGAGGATCGACTCGATCTCGGCCGCGGCGGCGGCCCGCTCGGGGTCGTCGAGCCGGCCGTCGCGGTCGGCGTCGAAGCGGTCGAGGAGCGTCTTTCGCAGCGCCTCGCGCGTCACCGCGCGGGCCGCCGTGCCGTCGCCGGCGCCCTGGTCGAGCCAGCGGCGCGCGATCTCGTCGCCGAGCGCGGTCCGCTCGGTGCCGTCGAGCGTGCCGTCGCCGTCGATGTCGAACCGGCGCACCGCGGCGCCGAGGATCGTCGACTTCACCAGCGGGCCGTTGCGCTCCACCTGCGCCATCACCTCGTCGAGGGCCCTCTTCCGCTCGCCCTCGTCGAGCGTGCCGCTGGAGTCGGCGTCGAACCGGGCGAGCATGAACGCCCGTACCTGCCCCTCGAGGTCGGCTCCCTTCTCCTTGAGCGCGTCGAGGGCCGCGGCGCGCTCGGCATCGTCGAGCCGGCCGTCGCCGTTGCGGTCGAAGCGCTTCGTCGCCTCGGCGCGGATCCTGTCGCCGGCGCGGTCGAGCAAGCCACCGAGGCCGCGGCGCGGCGGATCGGCCGGCGGCTTGGCAGGTTGTTCCGGTGCGGGCTGGGCCACCGCCGGCGGGGCAGCAGCCAGGCAGACGGCGAGCGCCAATGCCGCGGCAAGGCACCTCCAAGACATGCTCAAATTGCTCACGGGTCACCTCCGCTCGGTTCAGCCTGAGGCCGACGGCGTCGGCCCTCGACCCAAGCCTACAGCCTCGTGCCCTCCCGACGGGCGCGCCGCCACCGGTCAGGTGCTGTAGCCGCGGATCGGGAAGGCGTACAGCTCGGCCACGTCCGCCGCCGACCGGCCCGCCAATCGCACCTGCGCTGCCAGCGCCGCTGGATCGGCGACGCCGTCGGCGGCGAGGCGCCGGAATTTCAGGTCGACCAGCTCCATGGTCCGCACCGCATCGGCCCGGGCGTGGCCGAGCGGATGGCGCACCAGGCCGCTGTCCAACCGGCCGAACGCCGCATGGTCGATCGACAGGCTCGTGGGGATGCCATCGGGATAGAGGCTGTCGTACTCGCTCCCGCCGTGCTCGATCACGAGGCGCCCGATGAGCCGGGCCACCGCCGGGTCGGCAAGCGCCGCCGCGGAGTAGTCGTCGGGGAGGAGCATCAACTCCGCCCACCCCGGCGCGTGGCCGGCCGGAGATGCCGCCGCCTTGAGGAGGCTCCGCGCGAGGATGTAGGGGAGCGAGTGGTCGGCGCTCTGCCGGGTCGTGGGGGTGCGCTTGGCGGGGTCGGCGATGATCGAAAAGGCCGGCTCGTAGATCCGCACCACGATCCGCTCGATGCCTTCGAGCGCCGCGGCGAGGCGCGGCTCGCGGGCCAGCAGATCGACGAGCGCCTGGAGGCAGCCGGCCGATTGGTGCTCGTAGAGACCGAGCTTGAAGTGCATCGAGTGGATCGTGAACTCGTCGCCCGACCAGCCGAGCTCGAGGTCGAACGGGCTCTTGCCGTCGGGGCAGGGCTCGAAGCGCCGGTACAGCGCCAGCGGGTTGCGGAACACGTCGGCCGGACCGCGGAACCCCGCCAGCGCCCGCCGCGCGGCGGTCACGGCCGTCTCGGCGGCCAGCGCCGCCGACGCCCCCTTGCTGTCGGAGAGCTGGTGGCCGGCGCGGATCGCGCGGAACGGGACATAGTGGGCGACGACCAGGCCGATCGCCGACTCGATCGCGGCTTCGTCGCCGCCGAGCGCGGCGGTGAACGCCGCGGCGCTGGCGACGGCGCCGTGGTGGACGTGATCGATCGCGTAGCGGCGCAGCGCGAAGACCTCGGCCAGCCGGCCGCGGATCTCGTCGACGAGGAGCATCAGCCGCAGCGCGGCGTCGCCGTCGAGGCGGGCCTCGGTGGCGGCCGCGATCGCCACCGGATACCAATCGTTGTGGCCGAACTCACCGGCCGCGCGGCCGCGGGCGGCGTCGTGGCCGAAATTGGTGCCGTTGGCATCCCATTCGCGGACCGCCGACGCGTTGGCGGCGACGGCGCGCGGGGCGTCGCACCGCGCCGTCGACCCGAAACAGACCACGCCTGCCGTGCCGCGCTGCGGGGGGCTCGCGAGCGCCTCGCGGCGGAGGATCGTGGGGGCATCCGCCCCGTGCGCCAGTGCCGACACCCCGCAGCCCACGCTGTCGAGGTGAAACCGCTCCACCGCCGCCAGCGTGGGTTGGGCGGGGGTGGCGCCGGCGAGAAACTCGCGGCAATAACGGGCCAGGCCGCGGGCCTGGTTGGTGTCGCGGGGAAGGAGACGCGTGGCCGACACGGCGGGACTCCGGGAGGATGGGAAACCCGCTTGTTCTATCGCAGCGGACCCCTCCCGGCGCCGCCGGCACGCCGGTCGTGCGGCTACAATGGATCCATGGAACCGACGCGATTGGGTCCCTACGCGGTCACCCGGCGGCTCGGCCGCGGTGGCATGGGGGCGGTCTATGAGGCGACCGACACCACCACCACCAAGACGGTGGCGGTGAAGGTCCTCGCCGCCCACCTCGCCGAGGACCCGTCGCTGCGACGCCGGTTCCATGCCGAGATCGACACGCTCAAGAACCTGCGCCATCCCGGCATCGTGCAGCTCCTCGCCTTCGGAGAGGAGGAGGGCACCCCGTATTTCGCGATGGAATTGGTGCGCGGCGCGAGCCTCGAGCAGCTCCTCCGCGACGGGCGGCGCTACAGCTGGCGCGAGACGGTGACCGCCGCCCTGGCGATCTCCCGGGCGTTGAAGGTGGCGCACGACCATGGCGTCGTGCACCGCGACCTGAAGCCGGCCAATCTGCTCGTCCCCGAATCGGCAGGGAGCCTCGAGGCGATCAAGCTCGCCGATTTCGGGATCGCCAAGCTGTTTGCCAGCGGCACCCACACCTCGCACGGCTCGATCATCGGGACGGCCGAATACATGTCGCCGGAACAGGCGGCAGGCCGGCCGGTCGATCACCGCACCGACCTCTACGCCCTCGGTCTGGTGATGTACGCGATGCTCGCGGGGCGGCCGCCGTTCCGCGGCGACCAGGCGACGGTGATCATCCATCGGCAGCGGACGGAGAAGCCGCAGCGCGTCGGCAGTGTCGCGCCCGACGTGCCGCCGCTCCTCGAGGAGTTGATCGACCGGCTGCTCGCCAAGGACCCGGCCGCGCGGCCGGCCAGCGCCCTGGCCCTCGGGCGGCTGCTGTCGGCGATCGAGGTCGTCGTCCCCGAGGCGGAGACGCCGCCGCCGACCCCGGACGCCCGCGGCGAAGGGGACACGCGCACCGAGCAACTCGTGATCGGCAAGCCGACGCTCGAGCTTCCGGGCGATCCGGCCGACGCCGACAGCCACACCACCGTGATGCAGCCGCCGCAGGGCGCGTCGGCAGTCCCCGCTCGGCAGCACGAGCCGGTCCGCCCCCCGGCCACCAAGCGCGTCGGCCGCGACGGCACCGCCGGCAAGCCCGAGACGCGACCGACCGGCAACCGCCCCGAGGCACCCGCACTGCCCGCCGTGGAGCCCACCCCGGTGCGGCGCACGCGGTTCACGACGGTCGAGGATCTCGAGCGCGTCGCCAAACGCCGGCAGCAACGCCTCGACATGCTGCAGGCGGCCTGGCGCTGGACGGCGGCGCTCGCGCTCACCGCGGCCGCCGGCTACGGCTTCTGGCTCCTGTTCCGCCCCACCACGGCCGACCAGCTCTATGGCCGGATCCGCCGGGTGATCACCGACCCGGAGGCCGACCCGCGCGATGCCCGGCGCGACATCGACACGTTCGTCAAGCGTTTTCCCGACGATGCGCGGTTCGGCGAGGTGGACGAACGCCGCTTGACGCTCCTGCTCGACGCGCTGGAGAAGCGGTCGAAGCTCCCGCTCGACGCCGACCCGCCGCGGCTGAAGCGCGAATACTACGCGGCCACCGCCCGTGCCGGGACCGACCGCAACGCCGCCGTCGACGCGCTCGACGCGCTCCTCGCCGGCCATGCCGACATGCTCCGCGAGGCCGACGACCTCCCCTCGACGCGCCTCTCCGACGACATGCAGTGGCTCCTGCTCGCCCGACGGCGGCTGATGGAGATCAAGCCCGAAGCCCGGCGCGACGCCGAGGAGGATCTCGTCGCGATCCGCCAGAAGCTCGCCGATGCCGCCCGGCTCGCCGCCCAGGCGCAGCAGGCTCCGCCGGCACCGCGGGCCGCCCTCGAGACGCGGCGCCGCGAGATCCTCGAGAGCGTGATCACCACCTACGGCGGGCGCGACCATGCCGCGGCGCTCGTCGCCGAGGCCCGCCGGCTTCTCGACGGCACGGCGGGCGGCGCGCGGTCCGCCCCGGTCGGCCCGGCCCGCCCCTGAGTCCGCGGCCGCGCGGCGGCCATCCTCGCTTCCCCGGAGCCCGTCGATGGCCGATCCGACACCGTCCGCGATTCCGCGCCCTCGCAGCCATGAAGCCTTCGCCCGCGCCAAACGGCTGATCCCCGGCGGCGTGAACTCCCCCGCCCGGGCGTTCGGCGGCGTCGGCGGCGAGCCGATCTTCTTCTCCAGCGCCCGCGGCCAGTGGCTCACCGACATCGACGGCCACCGCTACCTCGACTACATCGGCTCGTGGGGGCCAATGATCCTCGGCCATCGCCATCCGCGAGTGATGGCGGCAATCGCGGGGGCGCTCGGGACCGGCACGAGTTTTGGCGCGCCGACCGAGGCCGAGAGCCGGCTGGCGAGCCTGATCGTCGCCGCGGTGCCGAGCATCGAGAAGGTGCGCCTCGTCAGCAGCGGCACGGAGGCGGCGATGAGCGTCGTGCGGCTGGCGCGCGGCGCCACGGGGCGCGAGGGAATCGTCAAGTTCGCCGGCAACTACCACGGCCACGCCGACGCCCTGCTGGTCGCGGCAGGCTCGTCGGCAGCCACGCTCGGCGTGCCCGATTCGCCTGGCGTCACCGCCGGCACGGCGCGCGACACGGTGGTCCTCGAATACAACGACTGCCAGGCGGTCGAGGAGCTGTTCGCCGCGCGCGGCGACACGATCGCCGCGGTGCTCCTCGAGCCGGTCGTCGGCAACATGGGGCTCGTCGTCCCGTCGCGCGAGTTCCTCGACGCCCTGCGGCGACTGACGACGAAGCACGGGGCTGTGCTCGTGTTCGACGAGGTGATGACGGGGTTCCGGCTGGCGCTCGGCGGCGCCCAGGAGATCCTCGGCGTCACGCCCGACATGACGGTCCTCGGCAAGATCGTCGGCGGCGGCCTGCCGCTGGCGGCCTACGGCGGCCGGGCCGACCTCATGGATCAGGTGCTGCCGGCCGGGAAGGTGTTCCAGGCCGGGACGCTCTCCGGTAATCCGCTCGCCGTGGCGGCGGGGACGGCGACGCTCGAGGAGCTCCGCGAGCGTCCCCCCTACGCGCGACTGGAGCGGCAGGGTGCGCTGCTCGAAAAGGGGCTCCGCGACGCCGCGGCGACGGCCGGCGTGACCGCCTGGGTGGCACGGCGCGGCAGCATGCTGACGATCTTCTTCCAGCGCGGCGGCGAGCCCGAACCGGTCACCGGCTGGCGCTCCGCCAGCCGCAGCGACACCGCCGCCTACGGCCGTTACTTCTGGGGGATGATCGACCGCGGCATCTATCTCCCTTGCAGCCAGTACGAGGCGTTGTTTTTCTCCGCCGCCCACACCGACGCCGACATCGCCGCCACGATCGCCGCCGCCACCGACGTGCTGGCAGCGCTGGGGGCAGCGCCCGCGGGCGCGCGGTGAGACGGGCGGCACCCGCCCCGCCGACGGATGACTCTCACCGAATGTGGAAATCGACCACCAGCGGCAGGTGGTCGCTCGCCTCGCGCGTCAGCGCCGTGCGCACGATCCGGGCCTGCCGGATCTCCACCGCGCCGCGCACGAATGCCTTGTCGAGGCTGCCGAGCGCGAGCCACGCCGGGAAGCTGCGGAACCGGCTCGCCGGCGCCGTCACCTGCCGGAAGCCGTGCTCCGCCAGACCGCCGGCGAGCCGGTCGCGCCAGTCGTTGAAATCGCCGACGAGCAGCGTGGGGAGCTCAGCCGCCGAGCGGAACAGCGCGTGGCCGACGAGGCGCTGCACCTGCCACTGCCGCTCCCGCTCGGCGAGGCCGAGGTGGGTGTGGACGACGTGCAGGGCCCCTTCGGGCGTGTCGAGTACGACGAGCTGGGCACCGCGCGGCTTGCGCGTTCCCTGGCGCAGCGACAGCCGGTGGCGGCTGGCGACCGGCCAGCGCGAGAGGACGAGATTGCCGTAGCCCCCCGTTCCGACGGCGACGTTGGCCTGGTAGACGGCGTGGCCGTGGAGCGTGGCGGCGAGGAGGCGCGGCTGGTCGTCGTGGCCGCTGCGGCGGACGAGCCGGTCGACCTCCTGGAGGCAGACGATGTCGGGGTTCTCCGCCTCGATCGCGGCGACGATCCGGTCCAGGGAGTAGCGCCGGTCGCGGCCGCCGATACCCTTGTGGATGTTCCAAGAGAACAGCCGCATCTCACCCGCCGCGCCGCCGGATGTATTCCCGCTGGACCCGCGCCAGGCAGCTCTGGCCATCGGCGCTCTTGGCGGCACACTCGGCGCCCCCCGCCCCCGCCTTCTCGACGACCGCGCGGACGCGCGACGGCTTTCCCTCGGCGACGTCGGCATCGACGTCGTCGCAGGTCAGCCCATGGCAGGCGCACAGCGGCCCGGCGGGGTCCTTTGGCCAGAAGAAGCCGTGGGCGTCGGCGAGCGGGATCGAGCGCTCGAAGAGGTCGAAGTAGGCGACCGAGCACGACTCGGTGATGCAGCACGACACCGGCTCGGCGAGCGTCGCCGCCGCGCCGCCGGTGACGTGCGCCGCGACGGCCTCGGGGGTGACGGGGGTCCCCTCGGCGCCGCAGCCGGGGCAGCGCGGCGGGCCGGAGTCGGGCTCGCGACAAAAGGCTTTGTTCATCGGTGGAGGATCCGCGGCGTGGGCGACGACATCCTCGCGAGGATACCTCTCATCGTGCCCCAACCCCAGGAACAGGTCGTCTCCAGACCGATTCGCTCGGCCGTCGATTCCTCACCGATTCCTCGCGATCGGCTCATCGCCCCCAAATCCCTTGCGGGTAGAACGTTGTGGTTTTCCAGCGGAGCGTGCTTTCCCATGACCGACCAGTTCCGATCTTTCCTGTCGGCGATGCCTTTGTGGGTCACGATCGTCGTTGTCGCCACGGTCGTTTCCGGCTGCTCGAAGCCGAATCAGCAGCCGACGTGGCCGGTGACCGGCTCGATCGAGTACGACGGAAAGCCGCTGGTGGGAGCGACGGTCGTGTTCCACGCCATCGACAAGACGAATTTCAAGTGGAAGGAACTGCCGCAGGCGTTCACCGACGCCGAGGGCCGGTTCTCCGTCCGCACCTACACCTCCGCCGACGGGGCGCCTGCCGGGGAGTACAGCGTCGGCGTCGCGATGGTCCACCCGACGTCGGACGAGGGGGATGACCAACCGCGCCGTATCAAGGGGGCGACGGTGATCCCGCTGAAGTATGCGGACCCTTCGACCAGCGGCATCCGCGTGACAGTGGAGCGAAAAAAGACCGATCTTCCGCCGATCCGTCTCGTGCCCTGACAGCGCCCGTATTTTTCATTCGATTCTCATCCTGACCAGCCCTGGAGACCGACCATGCAACGCCCCGCGCAACGCGGCTTCACCCTCGTCGAACTGCTGGTGGTAATCGCCATCATCGGCACGCTCGTCGGCTTGCTCCTTCCCGCCGTCCAGGCGGCCCGCGAGGCCGCCCGGCGCTCGGCCTGCTCCAACAACCTCAAGCAGATCGGCCTGGCCCTCCACAACTTCGAGAGCGCACGGAAGTTCTTCCCGCCGGCGCGAGTGGACGCGGCGCCGGGCTATCCGGTCGTCGAATTCAACATCCCAGCGCCTGCCAGCGGAGCGATCCAGCACGGTCCAGGGTTGTTTATCCTGCCCTATATCGAGGAGTCGAACCTCTACAACCGCTATGACCTCAAGACCACCTGGAGCGGCTCGGCCAACGCGGCCGTGATCGCCACCCAGATCTCGAGCTTCATTTGCCCGTCGACGCCCGATTCCCCTCGGCTCGACACCGGCAACGCCCCCAACAGCACCGCCGCCCCGCGATGGCTGGCGGCGCCGCTCGACTACTCGCTCGCCAACGGCGTGAACGGCAGACTCGGCCTCGCCCCGTACAACCTCATCCCACCGATCCCTGGCTACAACTCGTCCGACCCGGCGACCGACAGGGCCCAGTACACCGGAGCGATCCTTCCGATCAGCACGATCTCGTCGTTCACCACGGGGATGAGCCCGCCGTTCTTCAACAGCCGCGCCAAGAGCACGATCGCGACGATCACCGACGGCACGTCCAAGACGATGGCCTGGGTCGAAGACGCGGGGCGCCCGTTCCTGTACCGCGGACGGACGAAGATCAACGGCTCGCGTGCCAGCGGTGCCGGTTGGGCCGATCCCGACTCGGAGTTCTGGGTCGACGGCTTTACGACCGATGGTGTGACGTCGCTCGGTCCGGCAGCGATGAACGTCAACTCGAGCAACGAGATCTATTCGTTCCACCCCGGCGGGGCGATGGCGGTGTTTTGCGACGGCCGCGTGACGTTTTTCGCCGACATGACCGACATCACGGTCATCGCGGCGTTGATCTCGGCCCAGCTCGGCGAGAACGCGAACGTCGATTGAGCCTGCGCGAGCTGCCCTCGGCCAAAGCCCTCTGAGGCCGGTGTCCACTCTGGCAACCGCGGAAAACGCCGAGCGTTTCCCGGGTCGTGTCGGCCGCATACCGCGACCTACCCTGGGCCATGGGCCGCTCGTAACGATCGCCTGAACCCTACCTGATCATGCCGCGTGGGCCCGTCCCGCGCGGTACGATCGGGCGGATGAACGCCCACGACGACATCCGCATCGGCACGCTCGTGCCGGCCCACGAGCGCAGCGCCGAGGTGATCGGCCAACTCCTGCCGCACGGGTTCGAGACGTTTCAGATCGCGTTCGGCCGGTCGGTCGGCGACGCTGACCTGGCGGGGCTCGCCGAGCGCGTCCGCCGCGTCGTCGAGGCTTGGCCGGTCGGGCCCCACGACGTGCCGCGCCGCGTGAGCTGCATCGGCGTCTACGGCAATCCGCTCACCAGCCCCGAGACGGTCACCGACTGGGAGCGGCTCATCGACGCGGCCCATCTGTTCGGCTGCGACCTCGTCACCGGCTTCGCGGGGCGGATCACGGGCCGCCCGGTGCCGGAGAGCTACGGGCCGTTCGCACGCGTGTTCGGGGCGCTGGCCAAGCGCGCCGAGGACCACGGCGTGCGCATCGCCTTCGAGAACTGCGACAAGCGCGGCACGTGGGACAGCGGCGACTGGAATATCGCCCACGCCCCGCAGGCCTGGGAGGCAATGTTCGCCGCCGTCGACAGCCCGGTGCTCGGCCTCGAGTGGGAGCCGTGCCACCAGCTCGTGAGCCTCGTCGATCCGCTCCCCCAGCTGCGCCGCTGGGCCCATCGGATCTGGCACGTCCATGGCAAGGACGCCACGATCCTCTGGGACGTGATCCGGACCCACGGGATCCGCGGCGGCGTGCAGTACGTCCACCACCGCACGCCAGGGTTCGGTGACACCAACTGGACCGATCTGATCGGCACGCTGCGGATGGCCGGGTGGCGCGGGAGCATCGACATCGAGGGGTTCCACGACCCGGTCTACCGCGACGCCCTCGAGACGACCGGCCAGATCGCGGCGCTCGGCCACCTCGTCCGCTGCCGCGGCGGGGCCTTCGTGCCCAACGTGTTTTGACCCCGGCGCGGCGGATCGACCACACCACGGTCCCGATCGCCGTCACGCCTCGAGCGCGGCCTCGATCCGCTCGATGATCGTCGCCAGGATCTCCCGGTCGCTCGCCGGCCGGCGCGGGCTGCCGGGAAACGGCTCGTCGGACGAGACCAGCCCACGCAGATGGAGGACCTGCGCCATCGAGTGCTTGTAGGCGGGCACGGGACGGCGGAAGGCGAAGTCGCCGAGCGTTTGGAGCGCGTCGTCGAGCTCGTCGAACCGGGAATCACCCTCGGCCCACCAGCGGTCGCGCCGCGCGAACGCCTCTGGCCAGGCGGTCGACAACCCGAGCAGCCAATCGCTGCCGTAGCGGACCATGTCGATCGCCAGGTCGTTGCCGGTGAACACCCGAAACCCGGCGCGCGTCCGGTCGCGGAGGGCGAGGCGCTCCCATTCGAGCCGCCGTGACAGCGACGAATGCTTGGCGCCGAGGCAGTTCGGGATCGCCATCAGCTCGCCGTAGCCCGCGAGCGACAGGATCCGGCCGCAGGGGACGAACGCCGCCGCCAGTTCGAAGCCGATGAACTCGGGCAGCCGCGGGGCGAGCCGCCCCAGCCGTGCGATCACGTCGGCTTCGTCGCCGGCGTTGAGGCCGAACGAGGGAAATAGCACCGGCGTCGCACCGGCGGCGACGACCGGCTCGGCCTCCCCGAGATGGAGGTGCTCTGCGAACGGGTCGCCCGGGCGATCGACGACACAGCATCCGGCGACGAGATCGCCGTCGCGCGCCGGGCCGAGCACACCCCGCGCCACCTCGAGCACGCGACGCCGGGTGGCGTCGTCGAGGAGCTGGACGTAGCCCGTGTCCATGTTGACCGCGGGCACGATCCCCGCCGCAGCGGTCCGCGCGACATGGGAGGCGAAGCCGTCCCAGTCGATCGCCCCCGACGCGGTGCACGGCAGGAGGATCGCGGAGATCCCGCTGATCACGCGCCGCGGGCGCACCATCGCCAGTCGGTCGGGTTGCACTGCCGGGGTGATGGACGGTGTCACGTCGGCGGGGGCTCCGGGACCGGCGGGGCGGGGCGGCGGGTATCATGCGCTCCCCCCACGGAATCGTTCCATGGCCTTTCCCCGGATCGCACGGTTCCACGCGGTCGCCGCACTGCGCGAACACTGCGCCGCCCTCGGTGCCCCGATCCCGTTCGACGATGAGCCGCTGTCGGCCGCGGCTGGTTCGCCGTTGGCCGCGCCCCGAGCGATCGGCGGGCGCACGGTCGGCAACCGGTGGTGCATCCATCCGATGGAGGGCTGGGACGCCACCGCCGACGGCCGGCCGACCGCGATCCTCCTCCGCCGCTGGGGCCACTTCGGCGTTAGCGGCGCCAAGCTCGTGTGGGGGGGCGAGGCCGTGGCGGTCGTCCACGAGGGGCGCGCCAATCCCAACCAGCTCGTCGCCCCCGCCTGCGGCGCCGACGGCCTGCGGCTCCTCCTCGACACGCTCCGCGCGAGCCACCGCGCCGCCCACGGCGACGACGGCGATCTCGTCGTCGCCCTCCAGCTGACCCATTCGGGGCGCTTCTCGCGCCCCGGCCCCGGCCCGCGGCGGCCAGTGATCGCCGGCCACCATCCGCTCCTCGACGAGCGCCACGGCGTCGATCCGTCGCTTCCCGTGCTCGACGACGACGGGGTCGAGCGGCTCGTCGACCGCTACGTCGCCGCGGCGCGGCTCGCCGCGGAGGCCGGCTTCGACATGGTCGACGTCAAGGCCTGCCATGGCTACCTCGTCCACGAGTTCCTCGGCGCCCGGCGCCGCCCGGGCCGGTTCGGCGGCGATCTCGCCGGGCGGTCGCGGCTGCTGCTCGAGCTTGTCGGCCGGATCCGCGCCGCCTGCCCCGGCCTGCTCGTCGGCGTCCGCCTGTCGCTGTTCGACACCGTCCCCTGGCACCGCGCCGGCGACCACGGCGCGCCCTGCCCGACCGGTTCCGAGCCGTACGACTGCGGGTTCGGCGTCGACCCGGCCGACCCTACGCGGCCCGATCTCGCCGAGCCGATCGAACTGGTGCGCTTGCTCGCGCGGGCCGGCGTCGTCGCGGTCAACTGCTCGGCCGGCAATCCCTACGCCACGCCCCACCTCCTCCGACCGGCGGCGTTTCCCCCGTCCGACGGCTATCCGCCGCCGGAGGATCCGCTGGTCGGCGTCTGGCGGCAGATCGAGGCCACGGCGCGCGTGAAAGCCGCGGTGCCGACGATGACGCTCGTCGGCTCCGGCTACACCTACCTCCAGGAATACCTGCCGCACGCCGCTCAGGCGGTCGTGCGCCGCGGGTGGGCCGACCTCGTCGGCCTCGGGCGGATGGTGCTTTCCTGCCCTGAGTTTCCCGCCGACGTCCTCGCCGGCCGGGCACCGGCACGGGGGCGCGTCTGCCGCACGTTCAGCGATTGCACTTCGGCGCCGCGGAACGGCCTGCGGAGCGGCTGCTTTCCCCTCGATCCGTTCTACAAGGCGCTCGAGCCCGACCGCGCGGCGCTGGCGGCGATCAAGGCCGGCCATGGGGGCTGACGGAGCTGCCGCGGGGGCCAACGGGACGGTCGAGGCGCTCGTGCACGCCTGGGGCGTGTGGCGGGCGCTGTGGCCGCACGTGCTGGCGGTGGCGATCGTCGCCATCTCGGTGTTCACCTCGGTCCACGCGATCCTCACCAAGCGCGACACGCGGAGCACGATCGGCTGGGTCGGCCTGATCTGGTTCTCGCCGATCGTCGGCGCGATCGCCTACGCGTTGTTCGGCGTCAACCGCATCCGCTCCCGTGCCCTCCAGCTCCGCCTCGGCCGCCGCGCCGTGTCGCACCGCCTCGCGGCTGCGGTCGCGACCCCGGCGCGGCTCGACGCCGCCGTCGGGCGCGACGGGGAAGGGCTGCGCTCGCTGGTCGACGTCGTCGACCGGATCACTCGCCAGGGCCTCCTCGACGGCAACCGGATCGAGCCGCTCGACGGTGGCGACGAGGCCTACCCGAGCATGCTGGCGGCGATCGACGGCGCCACGCGCAGCATCGGTCTTTCGTCCTACATCTTCGACAACGACGCCACGGGGCGCGAGTTCGCCGCCGCGCTCGGCCGCGCCGTGGCCCGCGGCGTCGCCGTGCGCGTCCTCGTCGACGGCATCGGCGCGCACTACACGCGCCCGCCGATCCTCGACGCCCTCGCCGCCGCGGGGGTACCGGCACGCGAGTTTCTCCCCACCAGCGTCCCGGTGTTCCTCGCCTACGCCAACCTCCGCAACCACCGCAAGATCATGGTCGTCGACGGATCGCTCGGCTTCACCGGCGGCCTCAACATCCGCGAGGGCTGCCGGCTGTCGCGTGCGCCGGCCCATCCGGTCCGCGACATGCACTTCGCCCTCGCCGGCCCGGTCGTCACGCAGCTGCTCGAGGTGTTCGTGGAGGATTGGGCGTTCGCCGCCGACGAGCGGCTCGACGCCGATCCGGCCTGGCATCCGGTGACGGCGCCAGCCGGCACCGTGCTCGCCCGCGGGATCCGCTTCGGCCCCGACGACGACGACCTCGGCCGGATCAAGCTCGTGATCGCCGGGGCACTGGCGGCGGCGCGGCATAGCGTGCGTGTGATGACGCCGTATTTCCTCCCCGACGACACGATCTGCCGGAGCCTCGACGTGGCGGCGCTGCGCGGCGTGGAGGTCGACATCGTGATCCCCGGTGAGAACAACCTCTCGCTCGTCCAGTGGGCCGGCACGGCGCTGCTCTGGCAGGTGCTCGGCCACGGCTGCCGTGTCTGGCTCTCACCCCCGCCGTTCGACCACACCAAGCTGATGATCGTCGACGGCGCCTGGGTGATGTTCGGCAGCGGCAACTGGGACGAGCGCAGCATGCGGCTGAACTTCGAGTTCAACGTCGAGGCCCACGACCGCGAGCTCGCCGGCCGCCTCGACGCCCACGTCGCCGCCACGATCGCCCGGAGCCGGCGCGTGACGCTCGACGAGGTCGACGGGCGGAGCCTGCCGATCCGCCTCCGCGACGGCATCGCCCGGCTGTTCGCGCCGTATCTGTGAAGAGCGCGGAACGAGCCATCCATGGCCTCGTTCCGCTTGGCCGACCGGTGGGAACGCCAAGGGTTCCCACGGTCGGCCGCCGCCGCATCCCGCGGCGGCAACGGCACGGCCATGCTCGTCACGATGCGCCACACGAGCCATCCATGGCCTCGTTCCGCTTGGCCGACCGGTGGGAACGCCAAGGGTTCCCACGGTCGGCCGCCGCCGCATCCCGCGGCGGCAACGGCACGGCCATGCTCGTCACGATGCGCCACACGAG